>SOIV01000273.1 GCA_004377005.1 Candidatus Aminicenantota bacterium
GTACTAATGCAAGAAATTGAAATTTTGAGCTGGCTGACTTTAGACGCCATAAAAAATGCAGCAAAGGTTGCGGAAATAGCGGGCAACCTCCAGACAGGTCCCTGTAAATCTATCTTCTGCAAAATTGAGGATGATTATCTAGAATTATACTACAGCGACACAGGTTCTAATTTTTTAAGACGATACGAAAACAAAGATGAATACGACGATGCTCTGGAGAAGCGAAAAAAGGAAGAAGGAGAAGCCCCTTTTGTGGAAGACCAAGGATACGAAGATGCTTTCGAAGATGAAGTGAAGGAAGAAATCCACGAACTTGAGGACGATTCAGAAAAGTATTAAGCCCCACCTTTAATTCCTTACGATTCCATCTGATAAATAAAATATCTATGTTTTATCTTTTATGTTCTTAATTTTTTCCTTTAGCTGGCTGAGAAAATTCAGGGCATCCAGAGGCTTAAGCTCAGAAATATCGCACTTCTCGATTTCATCTTCAATATCTTTTAACAGCTCCTTTTTTCTGTCTTCTTTGAATAAAAGAAACTGGGCTTTATCCCGTTCCTTCAAAGACCGGTAGGCAAGCCTCGGGAGTCCCGAATCATCGAGCTCCTGTTTCTCCAAATTAAAAAGGATCTCCTTGGCTCTATCCACAACAGATCGAGGAATTCCGGCAAGCTTTGCCACATGAATGCCATAACTCTGGTTCGAAGGACCGGAAACTATCTTCCTCAGGAAAATAATATCATCTTTCCACTCTTTAACCGAAACATGATAATTTTTGATTCTATTTAAAGTTAAGGCCAGCTCAGTTAATTCATGATAGTGGGTAGCAAACAAGGTTTTGGCCTTTATTTCTTCCTTTTCATGGAGGTATTCAGCCACCGCCCAAGCAATGCTGAGGCCGTCAAAAGTGCTAGTACCCCTCCCAACCTCGTCAAGCAGGATCAAGCTTTTCTCTGTAGCGTTGTTTAATATCTTCGCTGTCTCGAGCATCTCCACCATGAAAGTGGACTGACCCACGCTTAAGAAATCCATGGCTCCTATACGGGTAAAAATGCGGTCCACCGTACCCATCTCAGCTTCCTTGACAGGCACATAGGAGCCCATCTGAGCCAGAATACAGATCAAGGCGACCTGTCTCAAGTAAGTGGATTTCCCTCCCATGTTGGGACCAGTGATGATCAGAATTTGATCCCCCGCTCTATCCAGATATGTATCATTGGGTATAAACGGATCTTCATTGGTGACTTCGATAACAGGATGCCGCCCTTCCACAATGCTTATCTTCTCTCCTTTGTTTACCTTGGGACGACGATAGTTGCGTATGGAAGCTAACTCAGCCAGTGAAGAAAGGACATCCAGTCGAGCCACATCAGAGGCAATTTTCTGGAGGCGGGTGGTTTCCTTGGAAATCTTTTCTCTTATCTCGAGGAAAAGATTGTACTCCAAATCCGCTATCCGCTCCTCAGCGCTTAAGACTTTCTCTTCGTATTCTTTAAGTTCAGGAGTGCTGTACCTTTCAGAATTAACAAGGGTCTGTTTTCGAATATAATCAGCAGGAACCAGGGAAAAGTTGGGCTTGGTGACTTCAATATAGTAACCAAAGATCTTGTTGAAACGGATCTTAAGGGAGGAAATTCCTGTTTTTTCTCTTTCTTTCTTTTCAAGGGAAGTGATAAAGCTTTTTCCGGAACGGCTCAATTTTCTGAGCTCATCAAGTTCTGAATTGAAGCCATCCTTGATTATTCTTCCTTCAGTCAGCAAAAAAGCAGGCTCTTCCAGGATGGCCCTGTCAATCAACTCCACGAGATCCTGAGCATTATCCCAGAACTTGTGAATCTTCTTTATCACCTTTGATGAAAAAGGCTTAATCATGTTTTGAATTTGGGGAAGAGGCAAAAGTGATTTTTTCAATGAAACCAAATCTCTAGCGTGAGCCACAGCCAAGGAAATTTTTCCTTTGAGTCGCTCTAAATCGAATATTTCTTTCATGCCCTCTCTTAATTCTTTGCGCTCTATCGTGCGGCTGAGAAACTCTGAGACAGCATCCAGCCTGTTTTCTATATCCTTACAGCGGAGGAGAGGCTGAAGAAGCCAGTTGCGGATTAGTCTGCAGCCCATGGAAGTCACCGTGAAGTCGATAATATCAAGCAGAGAATCTTTCCTTCCTCCATCCCTCAAGTTTTTCACGAGTTCTAAGTTTTTTATGGTCGCAGCATCAAGGATCATCTCTGTGCCTGATTGCGCGTAAGAGACTTTATCAATCAGGGAAAGGGAATCCTTTCGCAGTTTCTTAAGATAATAAAGAAGAGCGCCGGCCGCTGAAACTGCCATGTCTTTGTCGGCAAGATCAAAACCTGCCAAAGATTTGACCTTGAAATGACCCTCCAAAATATTTTTAGCTTGAGAATAATCAAAAGCCCAATCCTCCAGAGGGCTTTTCAGGATAGAAATCATGTTGTGGCTGGAGAGAATCTCGATGACATGCTTTTCCTCTCCCTCTGGGAAGACAATCTCCCTTGGCGAAACCTTGAAGAGCTCGTCAGGCAGCACCCTCTTATCCTGAGAATCGCTTTGAGCGGCTCTCATCTGACCAGAGGCTAAATCAATAAGAGCCAATCCCCAACCCTTATCTTTTAGAAACAAACTGGCAATATAATTGCTTTCATTAGCGCCTTCAAGCTCCAACTCAATAGCGGTTCCCGGAGTTAAAACTTTTATCACATCTCTCTTCACCACTCCCCTTGCCAGCTTTGCATCCTCAACTTGCTCGCAGATAGCTACTTTAAAACCACGCCTGAGAAGCTTGCCTAAATATAAATCAGCCGCATGATAAGGGACCCCGCACATCGGGATTTTCTGGCGCGAAGTTAACGCAATCTCCATTACGGGAGATGCAATTTTTGCATCTTCATAAAACATCTCGTAGAAATCACCCAGACGAAAAAATAAAAGAGCATCCTGATAATCCTTTTTAATCCGCAAATACTGCTCCATCATCGGTGTGGAGGAATTTTTCTTAGCCATATCCCTTAGACAAATATACTCAGACATATCCCATTTTTCAAGAAAAAAGGGACAGGTTAATTTTTCTACCAGGCTTAGGAAATCAATATCATTCTAATAACCAAAAGTGCGGGCTTGATAAATCAAGCCCCTGCAACACATTTGACAATGCGGACAGGCTATAGTATATCTCCTTGAAAATGAATTTGCCTAATTTCCTCACTATGCTGAGAATACTCTCTATCCCAGTTTTGGTTGTCGTGCTCCTTAGTCAATTTGAAGGGAAAGAACTCGCGGCTGTCATCATCTTCCTTCTGGCCGCCCTGACTGACACTCTTGATGGGCTCTTGGCAAGAAAGAGAGAGCAAGTAACGATCTTGGGACAGATTTTAGATCCAATAGCAGATAAGCTGCTGATCGCCTCAGCCTTCATCTGCCTTGTAGAATTGGGCGCTGTCTCGGCCTGGATGGTTGTCATAATATTAGGAAGGGAATTAGCTGTCACAGGATTTAGGGCAATTGCCTCCTCCAAAGGAATCCACATCGCTTCCTCAAGACTTGGCAAATTCAAAATGATTTCAGAAGCAATTACTATATGTTTATTGATATTGGGAGAGGAATATCTAGGGCGCTTCAACTTTATTTCTCAAATCGGCCTCTGGGTGGTTATAGCCATAGCGACTATTTCTGCCGCAGAATACTATATAAGATTTGGTCCCCTTGTAATTTCAAAGCATTCCTGAAATAGTCTCTCTTACTTTTTCCAGAGTTAATGAATCTTCCACATTTAAAAGTGTAGGAGGAGATGCCCATTTTCTGCTGATTCTCTTTGCCAGCCCTGATAAGACTTTTCCTGATCCCAGTTCCACGAACAGGTCAACCTTCTCCTTGAGCAATATTTCCATTGATTTAAACCAGAGTACAGGCCGCGTGACCTGCCTTTTCAAAGCATCTCTGGCTTCGTCTCCTTTATGGATCACTTTCGCATCCACATTTGTAATTATCGGAAACTTCAGACCTTTAAATTCCACCTGATCCAAATCGTACGAGAGCTTCTCCTCTGCGCTCTTCATAAGCTTGCAGTGAAAAGGAGCGCTCACAGGTAAAATGATAGACCGGGAAGGATTAATTACAGCTAAAGCCTTATCCACAGCTTCTTTATGTCCGGAAATTACAATCTGCTCCTGACTGTTCCAGTTTGCTATCTCTACAACTCCCTTTTCTATCTTTGTCAAAGCTTTTTCTACATCTTCATAACCACAGCCAAGCACTGCAGCCATCGCCCCCATTCCCACTGGCACAGCCTCTTGCATATACATTCCTCTTTTTTGAACAAGGAGAAGTGCATCCTCAAATTTCAAAGAACCAGCTGCCACAAGGGCCGAATATTCCCCCAGACTATGCCCGGCTGCTATCCAAGCTTCCTTTCCCAAAAGGACATAAGCAACGAAGCTTAGGATGAGGAGAGCGGGTTGTGTATTCTTAGTCAGTTTTAGCTCTTCCTCCGGCCCCTCAAAACAGAGCTTCGATATCTTGAAGCCGAGAGTTTCATCTGCCCTCAAAAAAATCTCCCGGGCATGGGATGAAAAATCGTAAAAATCCTTTCCCATACCTACTCCTTGAGAACCCTGCCCGGGAAACAAAAAAGCCATACCGCTCATCATAACTCCTTACTAGCCAATGATTTGTCTTTCGATATTATATAACATCATTATATAACATTTATTTATTATTCTATTTTAAATCAAG
>SOIV01000242.1 GCA_004377005.1 Candidatus Aminicenantota bacterium
CGTGCCTACACGGTTATGATGTTCAGTGCGATATTTTTTACCCTGACGGTAAAATTCTTTCATTCATATCGAACAGGTATGATCAACGAATACTTTGGCTGGATACTTGCTGATATAGCAGTGCTGTTGGGAATCGAAGTTATCCTGGCCCTGGTCTGTTTTCGCTGGCCTCGGTCATGGGTTATCAGGATAGCTTGCGTTGTTGCCGCTGTTGTCTGCACCTGGTCGGTCATAAACGCCGGCTGGGTGATAAGGTCAGGAATGCAAATCCTGCCAACAGTCTTCGTGTCCTTATTTCTCGACCCGGTAACCTCGTTAGTCACGATTATCACTAATATAATACATATGAAGGTTGCTGCCGTAATCCTGCTCGTGCCAACCGCCGTTGCTATTGTCTTTTTCTTTTTCGTTTTAGCTAAGCCCCTGCCGCCGCTTTACAACCGCAAGCCCTTTGCTGCAAGAATCATTGTTTGCGTCATGTTTATCCTTATCGCTGTTCTGTCTCGTAGTGCATTGGCCAAGCGAAGTTCACCATCGATAGCTTCGGCAGGATTACATTACAATAGTCAATTAAAAGCAGTAGGGAGCTTTTTCTCGGCTGACCCCTGGCGGCTGACCAGCGTTGATATAGCCAACGCCAAACGAAAAATACCTGCCTTTGACCAGGTGCAGATTCCGCTAAGATCAAAGCCGAAAGACTATAATGTTGTTATAATAATCCTTGAGGGCATTCAATACAGGAAGACTTCACTCTGGGATAGACAGAGTAATCTAACGCCCTATCTAGCGGAGTTAGCTGGTCAGGGTGCTGAGTTTACAAACTTCCGTTCCTCACTTACTCATACAACAAAAGCTCTGTTTGGCCTTCTAACCGGCCGCTTTCCTTCGGCCTTCCCGGATACTGCCGAGGCCGTACCTGTTGTTAAGCCCTATGCCAGCATGGCTACGATCCTTGAAGATCAGTTGAATTTTAGAACTGCATTTTTCCAGTCAGCCAAAGGCAACTTCGAATCTCGGCCCAGTTTAGTCTCTAATCTCGGCTTCGATAAGTTCTGGTCCAGAGAAGATTTGGATGATCCAACCGCCTTTCTTGGCTATCTGGGCAGTGATGAGTTTTTGATGGTGGAACCGATTGTCAAATGGATAAAATCTGACGAGAAGCCCTTTTTTTTGACGGTTCTTTGCTCTGTTAGCCACAATCCTTATGAGGTTCCCGAGTGGTTTGCCACGCCTTTCGGGGAGCCGGTAGAGCGTTACCACCAGACGATTTCTTATACCGATAAATTTATAGCTGCACTGGACAGCAAGCTCACTGAGCTGAATCTTGGGGAAAAAACCGTTTTTTGTGTTGTCGGAGATCACGGCGAAGCATTTGGCGAACACGGTATGTTCGGCCACATTCGGATAGCCTTCGAGGAGCTCTTACACGTACCCTTGATTATACGCGCTCCGTCTTTGGTTGAGCCGGAAACCAGGGTTACAGAAGCAGTCAGCTCTGTTGATTTAGCGCCTACACTGCTGGCTTTGTTGGGTTTTGATCCCAACGCTGCTGACTTTGACGGCATTAATGCCCTTGGACAGGTGCCGGATGACCGCAAAGTGTTTTTTTCCGGATGGCTGCAGGAGAGTCCTGCGGGTTTTGTCATAGCCAACAGGAAGTTCTTATACAACCCGACGGACAAAGCGGTCTCTCTGTATGATTTGAGTGCTGATCCGGATGAATTGATCAGGATTGAGCTGACCGGGCCGCAGGCTCAGAGGATTGCTTCCGAGATTATCACCTGGCGAAAAAACAGCATTTTTCAGCTTAACCAGGAGCGGGCTGGCAGGAAAACACTCTTTGACTCCTGGCAGTGTCGCTGGATCAATCGGCTTGCCTGGGCTAAGCGTTATCCAAATGTGATAAATTAAGTTTTATTATCTTGCCTTTCTAGGCTCTTCTCTCTTTTTATTTTAGTGAAACCATGCATGTCATCCTCGCCGGTTATAATGTTGACAGGGAGGTTATCGAAGAGCTTAAGAAAAACTCCCCGTCTCGAGAGGATGTTACTCCTGAAACCCTTTCTGCTTCTTATGCCCGTATTTCCAGGGACCCTCGTCCGGTAAACGAACTGCGAGCCGTTGCCAGAGCGGAGGTAGAAAAGGCGAGGAGATCCAACCAGAAAATTATTTTTAAAATGGGCCATCATTCTGTTGCCGAGCATGCTGTTTTCAATTTTGATATCATCGGAGTGAGCAGACTGGCCGTAGAGGAAATCGAAAAGTTTCGCCTCTGTTCCTATACAGAAAAGTCTCAGCGCTACATCGCCCTGAAGGATGACCTTTTTATCCCAGAGGAGATTAAAAACTCTGGGAAGCAAAGTGTTTTCGTAAGAACAATCAAAGCCCAAAATTCTCTTTACCGCAAGCTATATAATAAGTTAAGCGCATATTTCTTGGAAAAGAACAAAGAAGCTACAAGGAGCTCTAAGAAGCATTTTATGCTAGAGGGTTGGGCCAAGGAAGATGCTCGTTATGTGGTGAGCTTGGCTACCAAAGGTCAGCTTGGTATGACTGTTAATGCCCGGAATCTGGAATTTTTGATCCGCCGGTTTGCCTCTCAGAAAATGGCAGAGCTCAAGGAGTTCAATCGAAAGATTTATGCTCTGGCTAAAGAAGTGGCCCCTTCCATAATTCTTTTTACTGAGGCTAATGATTTCGATTCAAAGACATACCCCGAGATTAAGGAAAAAGCTCAGTTCTTCTTGGAATCTTCGAGGAAAAGTAAGGAGCTGGTTTGTCTCGTCGATTTTACAACCGAGGCAGATGCTAAATTGATTGCCTCTCTTTTGCATACCTCTTCAACTTTGCCTTACGAGGAATGTTTCAAGAAGGCTAAAAATCTTAGCCTGGAAGAAAAGAAAGAATTTCTGAAGTCAGCTTTCAAATACATGGAATTTTATGATACTCCTCTCCGTGAATTCGAATATGTGAATCTCACTTATGATCTGATTATCTCCGCCTCATGTTATGCCCAGCTCAAGCGACACCGTATGGCTACCTTGACGGCTCAAAAATACGATCCTGAGTTAGGAGTGACTGTTCCGCCTTCAATAGAGGATATTGGATCAAAGAAGGAATTTATGGAGATGATGGAGGAGACTAACCATGTTTATTCGCTTTTGAAAGAAAATATGGATCAGGGGGCAGAGTATGTTCTGACCAATGCCCATCGAAGAAGAGTCTTGCTAAAGGTTAATGCCAGAGAATTATATCATATCTCCAGGCTGAGAGAGGATGCCACTGCCCAGTGGGATATTCGGAGAACAGCTGGAGCGGTGTCCAGGTTGGCAAAAGAAGTTATGCCTCTGACCTGCCTTCTTATCGGAGGTAAAGACTCTTATTCTGAAATATACGAGGATATATTCGGCAAACCCCCCAAGCTTTCCCCTCCAGAATAATAATCTGTCTTTATGCTTTCTTTTTTACGATTCTATAGAATTTCCTCTTGCCAATTTTAAGGATTATATCGCTCTTTTTGCTCAAATCTATTTTGAAAGCAACGTCTTCGATTCTTTTCCCGTCAAGATAAACCCCTCCTTGGCGGATTACCCTTTTTGCCTCTTTTCTTGAAGGGAAAATGCTTCGTTCGACCAGCAGATCAATAAGAGGAACTACTGTTACCACGGCCTCAACTTTAGTTTTGTCTTTAACTTCTACTTTTTCTTCGACTTTTATTTCTATATCTTCAATTTTTGTAGGAAGCTCTTTTTCTTTGAATACCCTTTCAAATTCCTGCAAAGCTTTTTTTGCCTTTTCCTTTCCCCAAAAATCAGATGCGATGGACAGGGACAATCTTGATTTGAGGTCCTTAGGGTTGATTTTTTCTTCTTTGACCTCTCTTTTCCATTTTTCAATCTGGGAGGTGGATTCGTCTGTTAGAAGCTCGTAGTAGCGAAACATCAAAGGATCTGAGATGGACATGACTTTTCCGTAAATTTCCGAAGGAGGCTCAGTAATTCCTACATAATTGTTTAAAGATTTGCTCATTTTCTCCACGCCAGCCAAGCCTTCCAACAGGGGAGTGGTCATGATCACCTGGGGCTCCTGCTTAAATTCCCTCTGTATTTCACGGCCGACGAGGAGATTGAATTTTTGGTCTGTTCCGCCGAGTTCCACGTCTGCTCTTAAGGCAACAGAATCATAAGCCTGCATGAGAGGGTAGAGGATTTCATGGACAGATATGGGTTTGTTATTTTTCAGGCGGTTGGTAAAATCATCCCTTTCCAGTATCCGGGCCACTGTGTATTTAGAGGTAAGGTTAATAATATCAATGCTAGTCAATTTTTCTAGCCATCGAGAATTAAAATCGATGATTGTTTTTTCAGGATCGAGAATCTTGAATATCTGCTTCTTGTAGGTTTCAGCATTTTTATTGATCTCTTCTCTAGTCATGGGAGGGCGGGTGGCCGATCTTCCCGAGGGATCGCCGATAAGCCCGGTAAAGTCGCCGATGAGAAAGATCACATCATGGCCTAAGTCCTGAAAGTGCTTCATCTTGCGCAAGAGCACAATGTGGCCTAAATGAATATCCGGGGCTGTGGGATCAAATCCCGCTTTAACTTTTAAAGGTTTATTTTTCTTGAGAGAACGGGCCAGTTTGGCTTTTAGCTCTTTTTCCTGAATAATATCCACACAGCCTTTTTTTAGGTATTCAAATTGTTCTTCAACTGATTTCATTGTCTTTTCCTT
>SOIV01000029.1 GCA_004377005.1 Candidatus Aminicenantota bacterium
CTTCCTGTTTTTAACTCTCTTCATAAACTTTTTTCACACTGAAAAAACTGTTCAACCCAATCACTTTTGCCCTGCCTGCCATTTCCTAAATTCTACTCTCGCCACTAACCAGATCAATTTTTTCCACCTGCCTCAGCTTTATCTTCTGGAAATACTGAAAAAAATCGAATCATTCAATTACTGGCAAGTTTTTTTTCTAGACCCCACCTCTCGCTCCCCTCCGCAAATCTAAGCTTTTTCTCTTTACTCATTTTTAGAACTCTAACTTTTTCCATTCTTTAATTTCTTGAGGAGGTCAAATGATGAGAAGAAAGTCATATATTCTGCTCATAACAGCCTTTTTAGCAAGCTGCTCTTTGTGGTGTCAAACAGCGGAAAATACTGCCCTTACCTTAGAGCAATGTATATCCATTACTCTTCAACAAAATCCCCTTATCCTATCCTCCCTACAACAACATCAAGCATCTTTAGCTCGTATAAGCCAGGCAAAAGCACTTCCCCAACCTTCCATAAATTATGACTCGGATTTGCAGCCCAAGTTTTTCAACTTCAAGGATTCAGGTGAATCCTATTTTGGCTTAAGCCAGTCTATCGAGTTTCCCGGGAAAAGGCATCTCAGAGGAAAGATCGCATCAAAGGAATCAAATGAAATAATGGCAGAGATAGACCTCCTCAAACTCGATATCGTTTTTCATGTGAAGCAAGCTTTCTACGGCCTTCTTCTCGCCCAGGAAAAACTAAAATATGCCCAGCAGGATTTAGAGCTTGCCCAGGATTTCCTTAAAAAGGCTGAGCTAAAGTTCGACGCTGGCGATGTGGCCAAGGTGGAAGCCCTAAGAGCTCGTGTTGAATCCGCTAAAGCAGCCAACGAGGTTAGATCATTAACAAATGAGGTTAGGTTGGCGAAAGCCATGTTGAATTTTCTTTTGGCGAGGAAAAAATATGCTCCCTTAGAAATAAAAGGGAAATTGAAGAGACCTTCCATAAGCCTTAATTTTGAAGAATTGATAAAAAGAGCATTATCCTTTCGCCCTGAGATTACAAGAATAGGTTATTCCTTGGAAAAAGAAAACCTCAAGAAAAAACAGGGCTATTTAAGCTATCTTCCCGACTTTGACCTGGGAGTTTCCAGACATCGTTTAGAAGGAGAAGGGACTTACTGGGATGTCACTCTCTCATTTCCCATTCCCCTCTTCTTCTGGCAGCCTAAAAAGGGGGAGATCCGGGAAGCTCAGGCGAATGTCGAAGCTCTGAAAAGAGAAGCAGAACACTTAAAAAATGCCATCACTTTGGAAGTTGAAGAGGCATACATGAACGCCTTGACAGCAAGCAACATGATTCAGCTCTTCGAAGAAGAGATGCTGACCCAAGCAGAAGAAGTCTACAACATGTTTCTCTTCAGCTATCAGGAAGGGGAGATAGGCGGTATAGAGCTGATCGAAGCTCGCAGAACACTTGTCGAAACCAGAAAATCTTATGCTGATGCTCTCTATCATTATGATGCCTCTTTGGCTGCATTGGAGAAATCCATAGGCCAAACTCTTGAAGGAGAAAAACAATGAGAAGAAAATATACCTTTTTATTACTGATTATCTCATTATTTGTTTTTGGAATATCTTGCACAAAAACTCAGGAAGAAAAAACAGCAAAAGAGACTGCCCAATTTGAATCAGGGAGGCCAAAAGGTCCCGGAGAATCTGCCCAGCGAAGAAGAAGAGGGCAACCGCCACAAGTCGCAGAAGCAGAGCGCCGATCGTGGGGATCAGACGATGTGGTTTATTTATCTAAAGAAGAAGAAGGAGCAATAGAGATAGAAACTATAAAAGCCTCTCTCAAACCCATCAGATCTCATCTTACTGCCATGGGAAAAGTCCTGGCTCATCAGTACAGAAAAGCTATCGTGAGTTACGCCTTCCCAGCCAGAATCGCTCAAATACATGTGCGAACGGGTGATTGGGTAAAGCCCGGACAAAAGCTTGTTACCCTTCAAAGTGAAGAAGTTGGTAATGCTAAATCTGAATTCTACAAGGCTAAGGCTGACCATGAATTGGCCAAAATAAACTTCGAAAGGGAAAAGAGGCTTTTTGACCGGGGGGTAGGAGCCAAAAAGAACTTTTTAACTACAGAAGCTGAATTAAAAGTTGCAGCAACCAGCTTGGATGCCGCCGAGAAAAAACTTCATGTTTTGGGATTTACCGAGGAGCAAGTCAAAACTATTTCTGAAACTCACCAAATAAACCCTATTATTACCCTCTTTTCCCCAATCAGTGGAAAGGTTATCGAAAACAAAGCAGTTCTGGGGGCCTTGATAGACCAGGCGAATGAAATTTTGACCATAATGGATCCCACACTCCTTTGGATAGACGCCGAAATTTACGAAAAGGATATTGCCAAAATAAGAATCGGACAAGAAGTTGAGGTCTCTGTCCCTGCTTATCCTGAAGAAACATTTAAGGGAAAAATAACCTATATCAGCGATGTTTTAAAAGAGGAGACAAGAACGATCACTGTCAGAACTGAGGTTAAAAATAAAAGCTATAAACTTAAGCCTGGAATGTTTGCAGATATAAAAATATTCTTTAATCAACAGAGTAAAGTATTAGTCTTGCCTAAAGAAGCTATTCTGGATGATAAAGACGAAAAGATTGTTTTTATCAAAGTCAATGATAAATACCTCCCATTAGTGGTGGAGATAGGAGCAAGAGAAGGCGGTTTCATTGAGATTATTCGAGGAATCAAGGAAGGTGACGAAGTCGTAACCAAAGGGAATTTTCAACTCAAGTCAAAGCTCTATGATGAAATTCTAAAGAAAGCTCATGTGCATTAACCTCTCAATCGGACTGACGAAAAAACTGTAGATTTAACAAAAAAATTATACACGGAGAATTTAAGATGATAGATAGAATCATTGATTACGCTTTAAAACATAGATTGCTTACCATACTTCTGGTCGTTCTGGTTTCAATACTGGGAATTATAGTCTATTTACAAATGCCTAAAGATATATACCCCGACCTCAATGCTCCTCTTGTAAAGATTATCACTGAAAATCCTGGTATGGCAGCAGAAGATGTGGAGAGACTCATATCTTTTCCCCTTGAAAGCTTACTCAACGGAGCTCCTCATGTCACTCGTGTGAGGTCGGAATCTACAACCGGAGACTCTGTTGTCACCGTGGAATTCGAATGGGGCATGGATATTTATCTCGCCCGGCAAATCGTCTCCAGTAAATTAGAACTCATCACAGGGCGACTCCCTCTCGGCACAACACAGCCTATCCTGGGACCGGTTTCCTCGAGGATGGGAGAGATATTCGAGTTTGCTGTCATTGGTGAGGAGACAAACCCCATAGAACTCAGGTCTGTAGCGGACTGGACAATTCGCTACAGATTACAAGGGGTACGTGGGGTCTCCTTTGTCATCAATCTGGGGGGTTTTGTCAAGCAGTTCCAGGTCTACATCAAACCCGAGATGCTCAAAAATTACGACATCACCATAAACGAAGTCAAAGAAGCCCTGGAAAACAGCAATAGGAATTTTTCAGGGGGTATCATCCTGAAAGGTTCCCAGGAAGTCCTGATTAAAGGAATGGGACGGATCGAAACTATAGAACACATTAAAAACACCGTCATCACTTCGCGGAACAATGTTCCGGTCTACGTCAAGGATGTTGCCGAGGTAAAAATCGGAGGAAAATTCAGAAGAGATGCAGCCAGTCATAATGCAAAGGAAGCTGTGTACGTCACGGTAGAAAAACAGTACGGAGGAGATACACTAGCGGCTATCCGTAACATTAAAAACGCCCTTACCCAGATTGCAAAGGATCTTCCTGAAAACATTAATATCAAGCCTTTCTACGATCAATCGATCCTCATCCTGAAATCCTTAAAACATGTTGAGGCCTCAATCTTTGAAGGAGCCATCCTTATCATCCTGGTTATGGTTTTTTTCATGTGGAATTTGAGAAGCTCTCTCATCGCCTCTTTAACCATCCCCTTTTCTATTCTGATTGCCTTAGTCCTCATGGACATTTTTGGAATAGGTCTCACAGTTATGTCCATCGGAGGATTAGCCATAGGCATCGGCAAGGTTGCCAACGGTTCTATCATCATGGTCGAAAACATATTCCGGGTGCTCAAAGAAAAAAAGGGCCAGGCTTCCACTCTTGAATTAACATCTGAGGCAGCCCGGGATGTAGGGAAGCATCTTTTCTCAGCCAATTTAATCATCATCCTAGTTTTTCTCCCCCTGTTAACCCTCAAAGGAATTGAAGGCGCCATGTTCCGGCCCACCGCTTTTGCCGTGGCTGCGGCTCTTTTCGGCTCTTTAATATTGAATCTCACCTTAAAGCCGGTTCTGTGTTCTGTCTTCCTGAAAGAAAAACATCTAAAAGACAGAAAAAATCCTGTTATCGAATTTTTAACAAAAAAGTATCATTCTATACTCACTAAATCTCTCGATCACAAAAAATTCATCATTGCTGTTTTTGTGATTCTCATTATAGGGGCAGGGATCTCTTACAATTTTTTAGGTAAAGAATTCGTCCCTCCCCTCGATGAAGGCGCAATCATGGCTTCAACTGTCATGCTGCCTGAAACGTCGCTTGAAGAGTCCATTAAAATGGGAACGCGAGTTGAAAAGATATTCCTCTCCTTTCCCGAAGTCATATCTGTATCCAGAACGACTGG
>SOIV01000279.1 GCA_004377005.1 Candidatus Aminicenantota bacterium
CCATTGCATTTAGTCGGTTCTTGTGTTAATTTTGAAAAAAGCAGAGATGATCAAATTCGGGACTTCAGGATGGCGAGCCATAATGGGGGAGGAGTTCACTTTTCAAAATGTCAGACTGGTTGTGCAGGCAATTGCAAATTACCTAAAGAAGAGATTTCCCGGAAAACGAATAGCAGTCGTTGTTAATTATGACACCCGTTTTCTATCAGAAAGATTCGCCTCCGAGGCGGCAAAAGTTCTCTCCCACAACAAGATTCATGTTTTTCTGGCAGATAGGGATGCACCCTCTCAGGCACAATCTTACCAGGTCATAAATAGAAAAGCTCAAGGAGGCATCAATTTCACAGCTTCCTTTAATCCTCCTGAATATAACGGCCTGAAATTCAACACAGAGACCGGTGCTCCTGCCCTTCCAGAAGTAACAGATAAAATAGAAGAAGAAATAAGACTTCTGCAGAAAGGATATTCTTTCTGTCCCTTTTATCCTAAAAAAGAGTTTATAGAAAAGATTGACCTCCAGGCAGATTATCTGGCTTTCATCCAGAAGAAGGTTGATTTTGATCTCATCCGGAAGTCTAAAATCAAGATTGCAGTGGATATGCTTTACGGGACGAGCCGGGAATATCTGGATGAAATTCTGGAAGAGAACGAAATTCCTGTCGAGGAAATCCATGCCTATATCGATCCCTATTTTGGCGGGATTACGCCTTCCTGTTCCGAGGAAAATCTTGGAGAACTGAAGAAACTTGTCAAGGCTAAAAAATGCCATTTAGGAATTGCTACCGATGCTGACGGTGATCGTTTCGGAGTTGTTGATGAGAGAGGACATTTTGTCATTCAAAACTTGATTCTCTCTTTATTGCTGGATTACCTTGTCACTACGAAGAATTGGAGGGGGGGAGTGGCTCGATCCGTTGCCACAACTCATCTTGTAGACCGGATCGCCAGAAAATACAATCTTCCTCTTTATAAAACTCCTGTTGGATTCAAGTTCCTGTCCGAACTCTTCCTGCAGAAAAAAATTATTTTTGGGGGAGAAGAAAGTGCCTGTATCGCCATAAAGGATCATCTTCCAGAAAAAGATGGGATTTTCGCCGGACTGCTGGTTGCGGAAATGATAGCTGCCTTGGGGAAAACCCTATCAGAACAGATAAATGATTTGTTCCGGAAATACGGGAAAAGAGTGGGGAAGCAGAAGAGTATTCCTTTAAATGCGGCAAGAGAGAGGAAGCTTAAAAAACTAATAAAAAATCCTCCAAGCCACCTCGATGACAGGAAGGTTCTCAACATGGAAACTATCGACGGGATAAAGTTAGATTTAGCCGATGATGATTGGTTTCTCCTCAGGTTCTCTGGGACAGAACCTCTTATTCGATGCTATGCTGAATCTGGATCAAAGAAAGAAGTAGAGAAACTCATGGGATTTGGCTTGGAGTTGATTTCTTGATGAGGAAAAAAGAGAAAGACAATATATCGTTTCGGAGAAAGCTGTTAATCGCAGGATTGGGCTTTTTCTTTTTGGTATTGCTCCTCGCCTCTTTTTTTGGAAAGAAAGGATTGATTGAAATATATCGAGCTCAGAAAGAGCACAAAACTCTGCTTCAAGAGATAGATCGTTTTGAGATAGAAAAAAAAAGATTGGAGAAGGAGATATTGGAGTTAAAGCAGAATCCAAAAGCAGTGGAGAAGAAAGCTCGAGAAAAGCTCTGGCTGGTAAAGCCAGATGAAATCGTTATCATTAAAAAAGAAAAGTAAATCAATTTTCGCATCATTCAGAGCATGCCCCGATCAACTCAGAAGGAAAGTCTGCATCATTTACTCGAAGCCCTGAATCCTGTCCAAAAGGAGGCAGTGACTTATGGTTCGGGTCCTCTTCTTATTATTGCTGGGGCTGGAACAGGGAAAACAAAAGTTATAACCCAGCGCATCGCTTATCTCATTGCCTCCAAGTTAGCCAAACCCGAAGAAATCCTGGCTGTAACCTTTACCGAAAAAGCAGCCAATGAAATGGAGGAGAGAGTTGATCTCTTGATTCCTTATAGCTACTCTTTCGTAGAGATCAGCACTTTTAATTCCTTCGGGGAAAGAGTGCTGAGGAACTATATGATGGAACTGGGTTATTCTCCGGATTTCAAGCTTCTCGATGATGTTGAGCAGGCTATTTTTTTTAGAGAGCACCTCTTCGAGTTTCCTTTAGACTATTATCGTCCCCTGAGTTTTCCCACAAAGCATATTCAAGAACTCTTGAATACTATTAAAAGATTAAAACAGGAAGATGTAAAACCGGACGAGTATCTGGAATATTCTCAAAAGCTCAGCGCAGAAGCTTCGGATGACGGGGAAAAGGAGAGCGCCTTAAAACATCTGGAAATGGCCAAAATTTATCATAAGTACCAGGAATTGCTGATGGAGGAAGGAAAGATTGATTTTGAAGACCAGGTTCTTTTGGTGGTAGAGCTTTTTCGAAAGCGCCCTTCCTTACTCGAAGAGTTCCAGGATAAATACAAGTACATTCTTGTTGATGAATTCCAGGATACAAACTACATTCAGTTCGTGCTGCTAAAGCTCCTGGCAGCAAAAAGCAAGAACCTGACTGTCTGCGGAGACGATGACCAAAGCATTTTTCGCTTTAGAGGTGCATCTTTAAGCAATATCTATAATTTTCGGAAGATTTACCCTAATTATAAGAAGGTCGTTTTAAATAAGAATTACCGCTCAACCCAATCCATCCTTGATTCTGCCCAACAACTGATCAAGCAGAATAATCCCGATCGGTTGGAATTTAAAGAAAAAATTAATAAAACCCTGGAGGCATCACGGAAAAGCAAAGGAAAGAGTATCCACATGCTTCAGTTTGGTACTGTTTCCCATGAGGTAGATAAAGTCGCTGATATGATTTTGGAAAAGATTAAACAGGGATATAAGTACGGTGATATTGCCATTCTGGTTAGACGGAATGCAGATGCAGATCCATTCCTCAGGGCTTTAAACATGAAGGAGATTCCCTTCAGATTTTCTGGGAGCAGGGGATTGTATTCTCAGGACGAGGTGAAAATACTCATTTCCTTCATAAAATCACTGACTGATTTTGAAGACAGCCAGAGCCTTTTTTATCTTGCCCTTTCCGATGTATACAAAATAGATCTTTACGATTTGACCAAAATATCTAATTATGCTCACAAAAAGAATCTTCCTCTCCATGAAGTTTTCAAGAGAATTTCTGGAAGAAAGAGTCCGGTAGAGATTTCTGATTCTACTGTGGTAAAAATCAAGAGAATTTTCGAAGATTTGCTTTATTTTATCCAACTGGCAAGCTCTCAGAATGCGGGAAGGGTAATCTATTCTTTTCTAGAGAGGACTGGTTATCTAAAATCTCTCGTTGAGGAAAGGAGCCTTCAGGCGGAGTTGAAAATAAAAAATATCCGCATTTTCTTTGATAAAGTAAAAAATTTCTCCGGGTTAACAGATGATGACTCCATTTCTTCTTTTGCCCGGTATCTGGATATCCTTCAGCAGGTAGGGGATAATCCTGCTACTGCCGAGGCGGAACTGGAGGCAGACGCTGTTAGCGTTCTAACAGTCCATAAAGCTAAAGGATTGGAGTTCCCTGTCGTTTTCATGGTCAGTCTGATCGGCGACAGGTTTCCCGGCAGAGAAAGAAAGGAGAAAATTCCTGTCCCTGATAAGGCTCTCAAGGATAAAGTTCCCGTAGGAGATGATTATGGTCAAGAGCAGAAAAAAAAGATTTACCTTCAGGAGGAAAGACGGCTATTTTATGTAGGGATGACAAGAGCCAAAGACCTCCTCTATTTGACCTGGGCTAGAGATTACGGCTTGAAGCGCTTGAAAAAGGTAAGTCCGTTTGTCCTCGAAGCTTTTGATCTTCCCCGGATGCCTGAAGATATTCTCCGGACTTCAGCCATAGAAGAAATAAAAAGGTATTCCAAGTCACCTCCCCAGCCTAAATTCATCCAGGAAGCGAAGGTCAAAGGAGTCCTAACCTTAAGCTATCTTCAGGTGGATGATTACTTAACCTGCCCCCTGAAGTACAGATACAGGCACATCATACGGATTCCTGTTCTTCCCCACCACAACCTGGTTTTTGGCCGTGTCCTCCACAACACTATCCATATTTATTTGATAAAAAAGATAGAAGGTGTGAAATTAAGTCAAAAGGAGCTTCTTAGAGAATACGGCAAACGCTGGATAAACGAAGGATTTCTCAGTCGGGAACATGAAGAAACGAGGAAGAAAGCAGGTGCAAAGGCACTTCGCTTATTTTATCGCCGGGAAGAAGACTCAAAGCATCTTCCTCACTTCCTTGAAAAAAGCTTCAAATGGCAGCTAAACGATGTTAAATTCATCGGCCGCTGGGATAGGATTGATTATACAGATAATGGGGCGGTTATCGTTGATTTTAAGGCGACAGATGTCAAAGACCAGAAAGAAGCTGATAAAAAAGCCAGGAATAGCCTTCAAATGAATTTGTACGCCCTTTCTTTTATCAAGACGCAAGATATTCCGCTTCTCGAGACACAGCTCTATTTTCTGGAATCAGACATCGTAGGCCATGCCCAAAAGAACGAAAAGGAGATGGAGAAAGCTGTGGAGAAAATAAAAGAAGCAGAAGCAGGCATTCGAATCCAAAATTATGAAGCAAAGCCCGATTGGCACAA
>SOIV01000320.1 GCA_004377005.1 Candidatus Aminicenantota bacterium
TTTTTTTATCATTTCATTCGTAAACCCAAACCGACTTTCTCAATTTGATTTTCTTTAGTGACTCTCTCAAAACTTTGTCCAATTCTTTCTTTCTGCGGGTCTTTAAGATGACCTGGACTCTGTTTATCCCCCTCACCCTAGAAACCGAAGCCAAGGCAGGACCCAGGATTTCTACATCTCCCTCGAAGCTTTTCACTTTGGTTGAAAATTCCCTTGATTTCCTGGCCACGCTCCTTAAATTCTCACCCTGGAACAAAATTTCAGCCATACGGGAAAAGGGCGGATAATTCATGAGCCGGCGGAGCCTCAACTCTTCCCTATAGAAAGAAAAATAATCAGCCAAAGCAGCCTGACGTATACTGAAATGATGAGGGAGGGCTGTCTGGATAATAACCTCCGCTTTATTATCGCTCTTAAGAAACTTCATCATCCGGCTTAATGTTTGAAAAGTTTTTTGACTGGCTCTGTAATCTGACAGGGTAAGAATTGTTTCCGGGAAAAGAATGGCAACCAAAGATACCGGAGGTAATTCTACCTGATGAGCTAAGAGCTGCGTTCCAACCAGAATATCAATTTTCCCGCTCCAGAAGTTCCGAAGGATTCTCTCCTGCTCTCTCCTGTTCAAATCTGTCGCAAAAAGCGCTATCCTGCCCTGAGGGAAAATTGTTTTTAATTCTTCCTCAACTGCCTCGATGCCTGTACCTCTTTCTCTGATCATCCTGCTTCCACAGTCAGGACAACGATTCATTTTTGCAAGAGAATAATTGCAGTAGCGGCAAACCAATCTCTCTTCTCTCTTGTGATAGGTCAAGGCAATATCACAATGAATGCAGCGGGAGATGTAATTGCATCTTGAACAGAAAAGATAAGAAGCATATCCTCGCCGGTTAAAGAAAACTAAAATTTGCTCTTCTTTCTTCAGCCTTTCGGATATCCCTTCTTTGAGCTTAGAGGAAATCAGCCCTCGTTCCATCCTGTCATCAACAATTTCGACCTTCGTCTTTCCTGCCTCACTATCTAAACGATAAAGATACTTTCCCTTTCTGGCCCTGTAAAATGCCTCAACAGAGGGAAGGGCTGAACCATAGACAAGCGCCGCTCCTTCATGCTTTGCTCTCAACCAGGCGCCCTTCCGGGCATCATAGGAAGGGCTCTCCAGCTGATAGTATGAGTCATCATCCTCCTCATCGACAATAATCAAACCCAGATGATCAAGGGGAGAAAAAAGAGCTGAACGAGGGCCAACAACCACATCCACCTCTCCCTCTTTTATCTTCCGCCACTCGATCTCCCTCTTTCTATCTGGTAACTGACTGTGAAGAAGAGCAACCTTTTCTCCCAGCCTTTTCTCAAACCTTTCCATCAGGGTTCGGGTCAGGGCAATTTCCGGAACCAAAAACAAAACTCTGCTTCCTCTTGCCAGAACCTCTTTAATCAAACGAGAGTACACAGCCTCTCTCTTCTCCGGGGGACCGTAAAGGAAAAAAGGTGAAAAAACTTTTTTCTCCATTTTACGAGCGATTTGATCTGCTACCTCTTGAGACTGTGCATCCAACGAAAAATCTATTTCAAGCTGCGCCTGGCTCATGGAAACAGCTGAAGTCGTTTTTTTTCTTGCCTTCTTTATTTCCTTCTGGACAAGGATTAGACCTTTCTTTTGCAGCCGGGAAAGAAGACGGGAAAAATTTTTGACCTTGAATTTCCTTTTGAGGAAGAGAGCGCTGTAGCTTCTTTTCCGGATAAAGCCTAAAAGGTCCCTTTCTTCCCTGGAGAGATCCTCATCCTTGAGCACAGCTCTTCCCTTATCAGAGAGAGCGATCCTTGTTTTGCTTTTAAGTATAAATGATGGCGGGAGGGAAGCCTGAAGAAGCTCTCCCCAGGACGAGTAATAATAATCGCATAGCTTCCGGGTAAAGGAGAGGAAAGATGGGGAAAAAATTGGCTCTTCATCCAATACTTCCGCAATATCCTTGAGCTCAAATTCAGGGGAAATCCTTCTTTTCCCAAGTTTTACGATAAATCCTGTCAGCATCCTCTGGCCGAGCGGAACAAGCACTCTTGAGCCGATTTTAGCGATTTTCTGGTAGGATTCAGGAACAATGTAGGAAAAAGACTGGTCTAAGGGAAGGGAAAGGATAACTTCTGCATACAAGGTCATTTCTTGCCCAGGAAGGCCATTACTTTCTTCATGTCTTCCCAGACCATTTTCTTGATCTCTTTATTGCCTTCGTTTCTTATAAGATAAGAAGGATGAAAGGTTGGCATCACCTTTATATTATTAAATTCATAGAAACTCCCTCTTAAAGCTGTCATTCCCAGTTTGCTCTGGATAAAACAGTCCGCGGCCACTTTCCCCAAAGTCACGATAACCTCGGGCTTTATCATTTCTAGCTGTTCCCGAAGATAATCCTGGCACATTTCAATTTCCTGCTTATGAGGTGTTCTATTCTCAGGAGGTCTGCACTTGACAATATTCGTTATATAAACTTCTTCTCTTTTAAACTGCATGGCCTGTATAATTTTAGTCAAAAGCTGTCCTGCTCTTCCCACAAAGGGCCGCCCCTGAATGTCTTCATCGCGGCCAGGCGCTTCGCCTACGAACACAAGCTCAGTTCCAAGGTTTCCCTCTCCGGGGACTGCATTTTTCCGCCCTTGAGAAAGCGGACATTTTTGACAGTTGAGGATCCTCTCCTTCAGGGAAAGATAAGGGGAGTCCTTAGAAGAAGATGGCGATGAAACAAATTCGGCTCCGAGCTGGGAAAAAAATTTTAATTTCTCTTCAAGACGATCGATGAGTTTTCGAGCTTTATCTTCCAAGGATATCCTCTACTCTATCCAAGATTATTTGGCTTATTTCCAGCTTACTCTTTTTTTCCGTATGAATCGTTTTGCCGTCAGGGAAAATAAGACTTACTTGATTAAAGTCCGATTCAAAACCTATCCCCTCATCTAAAACATTATTGGCCACTATCAAATCAAGACTTTTCTTCTTCATTTTTTTGAGTGCATTGTTGACAACATCTTCTGTCTCAGCAGCAAAGCCGACGATAATTTTTGCTCCTTTCTTCGAGCTTAATTTTTGTAAAATATCCTCAGTCGGTACGACATCGATTTTCTTCTCTAATTTTTCTTTCTTTATTTTTTGGGAAGACGTCTCAGCAAACCTGAAATCTGAGATGGCCGCTGCCATGATGACGACATCAGCTTGACCGAAGTGGGCCACGACCTCCTTCTCCATTTCCTGGGCTGTCCGGACTTTCTTTAACTTTGCTTCTGGTGGAGGAAAAATATGAGTTGGCCCTGAAATAAGGATGACTTCAGCCCCACGTCTGAGCGCTTCCTCAGCGAGCTCATAACCCATTTTTCCCGAAGAGCGGTTGGTGAGAAAGCGGACCGGATCCAGGAATTCCCTTGTGGGCCCGGCTGTGACTAAAACCGTTTTGCCCTTTAAGCTTTCGCTCTTCTTTAACAATCTCAGCCCTTCTTCAA
This sequence comes from Candidatus Aminicenantota bacterium, assembly GCA_004377005.1. Lineage (GTDB taxonomy): Bacteria > Acidobacteriota > Aminicenantia > Aminicenantales > Aminicenantaceae > SOIV01. The sequence continues at coordinate 3,490 of SOIV01000320.1, forward strand.
CAATCTTCTCAGGAGCTGCTAACCTCCCCCATCCTATATCTTTACAGGCCAAATATCCCTTTTCCGGCTCGACAAACCTTACTCCCATTGCCCTGAGTTTCTGGATATTCTCCTGGGTTTGTCGATGAAGATACATGGCCTCATTCATCGAAGGAGCGATAAGAACAGGACAATTGGAAGCAGTATAGAAAGTCGATAAAAAATCATCAGCTACGCCGGAAGCAAACTTTCCAATCATGTTTGCTGTGGCTGGGGCAACGAGCAGAAGGGATGTCTCCTTCGCCAGATCCACATGGGGAATTTCGTCCGAGTATTCTTCATCAAATAGATCTACAATAGCTTTTTGTCCAGAGAGAGCACTAAAAAGCAGAGGAGAAATCAAGCGGGAAGCATTTTTTGTCAGGATAACTTGAACCTGAAACTTCTCTTTTTGGAAGCCGCGGATTATTTCACAAGCTTTATACAGGCTAACAGAGGAACACACTCCTAATGTAATTTTGGCCATTTTAACCTCTTATCTATCTTCGGAGAAACTACGGAGAATGGGAACAATTTCTTTTTTCTTAATGTCGAGGCGACATCTCGTGCTTAAAATAATTGCTTCCAGTTCTTTCGAAGCTTTTTTCAGCTCGGCATTAATGATGATATAATCAAAATCGGGATAAAACCTGATATCTTTTCTGGCAACCTCAAGCCTTTCCTTTATCGAATATGGACTTTCCTGGCCTCTCTTTTCAAGCCTCGCTTTAAGCTCCTCGAATAAGGGCGGCAGGATAAAGATGAATACGCTTCTCTTTAATTTTGATTTTATCTGCTCGGCACCTTGAACATCTATGTCCAGGAGAAGATCCCCCCTGGTTCCTTTCTTTTCTATCTCTCTCTTGGAAGTCCCGTAATGATTCCCGTGGATGACAGTCCATTCAGCCAGTTTCTCCTCTTTAATCATCTGCTCAAATTCAGACTTTGCCACAAAATAATAATCCCTGCCTTCTTTCTCTGAGTTTCTTTTTTTGCGGGTTGTATGGGAAACTGAAAACTGGACATCTTTCACATTTTCCATAACTTGCCTAACCAGAGTGGTCTTTCCGCATCCGGACGGGCCAGTAATGACAAAAAGCATAAAATCTCTCCTTCCCTAAAAAAGGGGACAGGCTACTTTTTCAATTCT
>SOIV01000276.1 GCA_004377005.1 Candidatus Aminicenantota bacterium
CTATCGTAGATTCGAAATATCTATATTTAACCTCTTGATCATCTCATTCAGAGTGGTGGGCTTAACTCCTAAGAGGTTAGCAGCTTTTTTCTGTATTCCTTTTGCTTGCTTTAAGGCGCTAATGATCGCCTTTTTCTGGAATGTTTGAATATTTTCCTTGAGATTGAGCTCATTGTTTACAGAGGCGACAGCGCTGGTCTCTTCTTGAGAAGCGAGGAGGAAAGGAGGAAGATTCTTTCTGGAGATGAGTTTGGACTTAGTCAGAACAACAGCTCTCTCGATAAGGTTTTCCAGCTCTCTTATATTTCCTGGCCAATCATAGCTCACAAGTATCTCCATAACGTCATCAGTGACACCCAGGATTTCTTTTTCATTTTCTTTACTATACGTGTCTAAAAAATGTTTGACCAGAAGTGGAATATCCTCTTTTCTTTCTTTAAGCAGTGGCAACTCTATTTTGATGACGTTCAAGCGGTAGAAGAGGTCTTCCCGAAACATCTTTTCACTGATTTGTTCTTCCAAATCTGCGTTAGTAGCGGCAATGACTCTGACGTCGACCCTGATTGTTTTTGTCCCACCTAATTTCATGAATTCTCTATCCTGCATGACTCGTAACAATTTCGATTGAGTTTCCATATTAAGGGAAGATATTTCATCAAAGAATATTGTTCCTTTCTCAGCTGCTTCAAACAAACCCTTTTTGTTGCTCACAGCTCCAGTGAAGGCCCCTTTGACGTGGCCAAAAAGATTGCTTTCCAACAGGTCCGGGGGAAGAGAGCCGCTGTTTACGATTATGAAGGGTAAATTTTTCCGGTCGCTGTTTTGGTGAATGGCTCTCGCAACCAGCTCTTTACCTGTTCCGCTTTCACCTTGAAGCAAAATCGTGCTTCGGGTAGGGGCAGAGGCTTTTATTGTTTCGAATACAGTTTTCATGACTTCGCTTTTTCCGATGATGTTTTCAAAGCTGAACTTTCTTTGGAGTTCATCTTTCAGCCGTATGTTTTCTTCTTGAAGCTTTCTATGTTCTATTGCTCTTTGTACCGTTATAAGCAATTCGTCATGCTTGAAGGGCTTCTGAATATAATCATATGCTCCGATTTTCATGGCAGAGATCGCTGATTCCACTGAGGCGAAAGCTGTTATTATGATAATTACAGAGTTTGGATCGATTTTTTTCAGCTTTTTGAGGACCTCTATTCCGTCTATTCCAGGCAGGAGCAAATCCAGGAGAACGAGTTGGAAAGATTGGGAAGAATATTTATCAAGAGCTTCTTCCCCGCTTGCAGAATTTTCCACCTCATAACCTTCTGAGGATAAGAGATCACCCAATACTTCATGGATAATGGGTTCGTCGTCGATAATATGAATCATTCCTTTTTGGGTCATTTTCTTGATTTATGAAACAGTAAATTTATCCACTTTTCTCTTGTCTAAGTCTATAGGAAGATAAATCGTGAAAGTAGTCCCTTTTCCGCTCACACTTTCAGCAGCAATATGCCCTTCATGCTCTTTAATAATAGCATAGCTGATCGACAAGCCAAGGCCGGTCCCTTTCCCGCTCCCTTTAGTGGTAAAAAATGGATCAAAGATATGGGGCAAGTGCTGATCTTCAATACCCGTTCCGGTGTCCTTTATTTTTATGATAGCCTCATTATTCATTTTACTGAGTTCGATTTTTAGCGTTCCCCCTTTGGGCATGGCATCAATGGCATTGAGGATAATGTTGATGAAGACCTGCTGGAGCCTCTCTCCTTCCCCCCACAGAGGTTTTATAGGAGAAAGATTTAGCTCTAAGTTTATTTTCATGGTTTTTAATTTATACTCAATCAGAGATATAATCTCCTCGAGACTCTCTTTGAGGTTTACTTGATGAAAGAAGGACTCTGAAGGGATCCGGGCAAAGTTGAGCAGGTTTTTGATTATTCTGGCTACCCTTTCAGTTTGAGCTTCAATCTTTCCTAGAATTCGAGAATGACTAGAGTTGGAAAGCTTCTTTTGGAGTATTTGAACATAGCTTGAAATTCCTGTCAGGGGAGTGTTGATTTCATGAGCAACTCCAGCCGAGAGGAGGCCGATCGAGGCCAGCTTTTCTGAAGTGAGGAGCTGCTGCTGAAGCAATATTTTTTCTGTTATATCATCAAAGACGACGATTGTCCCGTATGGATTCATCTCGTTATCTAAAAGAGGAGTTTTGGCAATATCGAATATTTTTTTATCTCCGGGGAGGATATCCAGGGTAATCTCGCTCAAGAGCCGGAAGTCCTTTTGAGTATCAGAGGGAAAGAGGGCTGAATAGTTTTTAAGTCCTAATACTTTAATTAATTTTTTATTCATGACCTCTTCTTTTTTTCTGGAAAGAGTATCTTCGAGCACCCGATTCCATCCGGTGATTTTTCCTTTCTGATCTAACACTGCCACTCCTACGGTTAGACTTTCAATAATGTTTTCGCTGTAGTCTTTAAGCCTTTCCAGTTCCAGAGCCCTTATTCTGGCCTGACTGTAAAGATAGGCGTTTTCTAAGGCTAAGGCCACTGGGGAAGATATGGCTGTCATAATTTCCCAGTCTTCGCTGGTAAGGAATGTGTTATCTACTTTTTTCCCCATTCCCAGACAGCCGATAAGCTTATCCTCGACTTTTAAGGGCAAATAATGGAAAAAGCCGGAAGAAGAAAGCTGTTCGAACTTTCTTTGCAGCTCCTCTTTTTCAGCAAAGGAATAATAAGAAAGAAATTCCCTTTCCGTTAAGCTTTTGTAAAGTTGATCATCAAAAGTGATTTTTTTTTCGGAAAAAGGCAATATACCCCTGGATTTCAGGATATAGAAAGAGTTTTTTCGGTTGTTATCGGGTAGGAGAAGAGCAATGCATTTGAGAGAAAGGGCATTAGCAATCAATTCCAAAAGAGATTGAGAGAGCTTTTGAAGATTCCTTTCTCGACTGAGTTCTTTACTTATGGAGAGTAGAGTTTTGCGATATTCATAACTTCGCTTGTAAAAAGCCCTATCCAGGATGGATTGGAAGAGCTTTTTTAACGGCGGGAAAAGTGTCGCTCCAAGAATTATAGCCAGAATTCCCAAGATGAGGTAATTGAGCCTGTTTTCAACGGAGACTTTCGTTTGGGAGCTGACGATAAAATAAACAGTGGCCAGGACAACAGAAGAGAGGATCAGCGTGAATGCTTTTTTGAGCAGCAGCTCAAATTCTATAAGTTTCTCCCTGGAGATTGAGTAGGAAAAAGTCAGAGGAATGAGAACCTGGAGAATGACGGTGAGCTCTGCCGCCTTTGAAGGCACCTGGCCAAGCATGAAGGGAATGATGTAGAAAATGGTGAAGGGGATGATTCCAATGCCAAGGCCATACGCTATCCACTTCAATTGTTTTTTGAGCAGAAGGTTTGAAGGCTTAAACATGCTTTGAAGAATAATCACCAAGGTCATGATTGAAAAAAGGGCAAAATGGAGGAGGTCTAATTTTTCTGATGTCTGGTGCAATTGGAGCACAAAAACGTCGCTCAAATTTTTAAATGAGGGAACGTGAAGGAGTATTTTTGTTAAAAGGAGAACTACAGCCGGGAGATACAAAATAGAAATTGAAGATAGCTTATTATTAAAGAATTTTTTTCTTTGAGGGAAAATTAAAAAAAAGTAAAGAAGCAACGGGGGGAAGACCAGAAAAGCTGATTTGTCAAGCCAGTAAAAAAGACTGTCCAAGACATTCAGCTCGCCTGTAGGAGAAAAAATATAGAACGAACAAAAACACAAACATACGAAATAAAAATAGACATAGGGCATAGATAAAGGTTTTTTAGAGGTGAGAAAAATAATTAATCCTATAACCAGAGTGGTCAAGCCGATAAGAGCAAGAAAGAAATAGATGGGATTAACACCTTTTTCGCGTAAATAGAAGGAGGGAAAAATAATCTCGCCTCCTCTTGCGATTTCGTAGGTAACCTTTAGTTCTGAGCGTCCCGCTGCCCATAATATCTTTGAAACATCTATTTTGTTTTTTATCGGGGCGTTATTGATGGAATAAAGAATATCTCCTTTTTTGATGCCGTGTAGATACGCAGGGCTGTTGACTTCAACAATTACAGCGGTCATACCTTCTGGTTTTTCATCCCAGAAAACTCCATCAGCAGGCTCTTTCCAGGTAATTTTCTTATAAATATTCAATCCTCCCAGCACAAGGAGAATGAAAACGGGAAGGATTGCCAGATAGATTTTTATTTTCTCGAAATAACTTGCTTTCTGTTTTTCAGAGAATCCAAAAAATTGAATCATTTTGGCAAAAAATATATGCGTACCTCAGTCCAAAATATGTTTTTTTCCAGCCCTGATTGCCCATTTAATACTGGGTTGCTTCAGCAGTTTCTCCAATTCTGGATCTTCTTTTAATCCTAAAGGTTTTGTGTTCCTGGAGAGGATTGTGCTCATATAATCATACTTGGGCTTTTTAGCCGGGACATCCTGCGGATAAGCAGCTGAACTTTTAGCAAGAAATAAACCCTTTGAAGAGAGGCCGCTGGGGGAAGTGAATGTAAGAGAAAGGAGGAGGAGGATAAAAAATACTCCTGGGAGAATCTTCTTTTTCATTTTCTTAAGATAAATCTTTCTTCAGCTTTTGTCAACTTTTTCC
>SOIV01000258.1 GCA_004377005.1 Candidatus Aminicenantota bacterium
GATTAAGAATATCGCCTTTTAAGGCAAATGGCCCGATGTCACGGCTTAGAGAAATTGCCTTTTCCACCTCATCCAAGGCAGAGTCATATTCTCCTTGACAGGCATGCAGGAGGGTTAATTGCGCATAAAAACCAGCATTATCAGGATAATCATTCAGAGCACTCATCATAACCTGCCTGGCTATATCATACATTCCCTTGACCATGTACATTTCAATGACATTCCAGTAAACGATGAAATTCACCGGTTTGTTGTGGAGCAGCATTCTATGGAGCTCTAAGGATCTATCCCATTCCTCCAAGTCGCCGTAAACTCCTCCGAGGTTGGTGATGGCGATAGATTCATCCGGGTAAAGCTCCAACAATCCGCTGTAGGCTTCGATAGCCTTATCCAAGGTTTTCTCTGATGTCCAGTAATAATCTCCTTCGATAAGGAAACGCTCTCTATCCGAGACTCGATCGCGCAATTCAAATGCTTTTTGGCGTGCATTCTTCCTTGGACCTGACCATCCAATATTGCCGTAAGCGGAAGCCATTGACCTGTAGGCCATGGCAAACTCAGGATCAACCTCTGTTGCCTTTAGCATCGACTCAATGCTCCTCGGATAATCGCCGTTGAGATGAAATGTCCTCCCTTGACTGTAATGTTTATAGGCTTCTGGAGAGTCGGTTGTGATTTTTCCCACCTCTTTATCTATATCAGTCGCTATCTGGTTTTCGGAGAGCTCGAAGTTTGTCTTAATTTTCCTTGTCAGTTCATCCACCATGGCGTAGAAATCTTTCTCGCCATGTCCTTCCACACTTTCAGAACCGATAAGCTCTCCTGAGCTTCCTTCCTGAAGGGTGACATTAATACGGAAAACATCATCTGCTCTTGTGTAGTTTCCAACCAGGACACTCTCAACTCGCCCCAGAGCAGCGACTTCCTTTAACACATCAGAGGAATATGTGCTTGCCCCCAGCTGATCCAGTTGATGAAGAATATTAAAGAGTCTTTCCGCACTTAATATCTTGATATGTCTCGATTGGGAAAGGTCGGTAATCAACAAATCAGAAAGAGCGCTTCTCCAATGGTCTAATCTGTCGTCGCCTGTGTTGTTCTTAAAATACATGACAGCGAGAGTGGGTTTATCCGATGGGATCGGAACAACTTCTCTACTTCGCCAAGGCTGGAAGACCAGCACTGCTATAACCGCAAGAGCGACAACTACAAGGGCAGGGATAAGAATTTTCTTCAAATTAAAGGTGACTGTAATCTCTCTTGAAATGGTTGGCTTTCTTTTAGGAATCACCCTCTCTTCTGTAGGAATACCTTCTTCGATTTTGTTTAATTCCGAAAGAAGCTCCCCGGCAGTCTGATACCTCTTCTCTCTATCCTTCTCCAAACACCTCATTATCATTCTGCTGATATTTTCAGGAATCTGGGGATTAATTTCCCTGGGATCCTGCGGCTTCTCACTCTTGTGCTTCAAGGCTATACTGAACGGTGTTTCTCCATCAAAGGGGATCCTGCCTGCCACCATTTCATACAAAATCACTCCCAGAGAATAAAGGTCCGAACGCTGGTCGGTTTCCAGTCCCTCCACTTGTTCGGGCGACATGTACTCGGGAGTCCCGATCATCGTTCCTGTCCTTGTTATCCCTTTGGCTTTAAGGGAACGGGCTATTCCAAAATCCATGATCCGGGCATTCCCCTCTCTGTCGATCATTATATTGCTCGGTTTTAGATCCCGATGAACCACTCCCAACTTATGGGCTTCTGCCAACCCCTCACAGACCTGTTTGACAACCGAGAGCGCCTGACCAGGACTTAACTGCCCCATCATCCCGATCATGTCTTTCAAGCTTTCTCCCCGGATGAACTCCATGGTGAGATAATGAATTCCCTCATCTTCCTCAAAATGGTACATGCGGCAGACATTCTTGTGAGAGATCTTACGGGCCATCTTCAATTCGTTTCCGAATCTTTTGATGATCTTTTCATCAACAGCGATTTCGGGGTGAATGATTTTAAGCGCCAGCTCCTCCTCTAGTTTCGTATCGATCACCTTGTAGACTCTGCCCATACCACCTCTTCCCATCTCTTCAACAACCTGGTATCTTCCGGCGAAAGTGCTCCCCGTGGTCAACTCCTGCCTGTGTTTGAGAAGAGTTTTTGTCTCTGTAAGAGAGACTTCTTTGAGAGCAAGTTGCGTCCCGCATTTGACGCAAAAGCTCATATCCTTTGGATTCTCAAACTGACATTTAGGGCATTCCATCTTGTATGTCCTCTTCTGGCATCTTAAAAATAAATGAACAGAAAGAAAATATCAATTATCAAAAAAAGAGTCAATTGAATAATCAAATAAAAAATTGATGATTCTTAACCTTTGACCAGAAATTTTGCTTGATGTATAAATTTAAGTAGAGTTAAACCGACAAAATATATTGAATCGTTTATAATTGTAAAATGAAATTAAAATTCAAATTTTCTCCTCTAAAGAATATTAAAGCAATTGCCAAGACTCTCTTTTCTTTTTTCATTCCTGGTGGTCTTCTCTTTCTAATAACGGTAATCATTCTGAATCTGAGGATTATAGATAAAGTATTGCCAAACTCGGCTCTAATCTACCCTATCATTGTTATCGGAGCAGGTGTATTGCTTGGATTGTTTTTTAAACGAATCTGGCTTATGCTCGTCATTCTTATTCTGGCCATTGCGGACAGGACACTCCTCCACTTTGCTGCAAATACTGCTGTCACCATGGAGGGAGGGCGCCTTATATACCACGCTATCTCTTTCCTGCTTCCGATTAATCTTTGCGTGTTTGCCTTCATGAAAAAACGAGGAGATATGAAGTGGCAAAGCATGTGGTTCTTGAGTGCGATCCTTTTACAAGGATGTGGAGTTGCTTTTATCTATCAGTACAAGAGCTTAGGCTTTGGCGCTTTTCTCGAGTATTCATCCATAAAATGGGCTCTACTCGAACGCATCCCTTTATCTCAACTGGCCTTGTTTGCCTTCGGGATTGCTTTTGTTTACTATCTTTTTCTATACATTCGTACTCGCGGGAAAATCGAGCAGGCCTTTTGCTGGGCTCTAATCTCTATATTTTATGCTCTAGCTTTGAGTAGGATCGGACCAGTGTCCTCGATTTATTTTTCCACAGCAGGACTTATCTTTGTTATATCCGTGATTGAGAATATCTATGTGGAGGGATTTCAAGACGAGCTGACCGGTCTTCCAACAGGCAAGAGCATGCACGGAATCCTTTCCCAGCTTGATACGGGTTACACAGTGGCGTTGATTGAAGTCGACAATTTTGAGAGGCTTAAAGATAACCATGGCCGCCGGGTGAGCAAACAGGTACTTCGTTCTGTGGGCTCAAAACTAACGAGTGTAACTGGAGGAGGTAAGCCCTTTCGTTATGGAGGTGAAGTGTTCGCAATAGTTTTTCCAGGTATGTTTTTACAAGACACGCTGCCCCGTATGGAAGAATTAAGGCAAACAATCAAAAAACTTGGCCCAATTCTCCAAAGTCAGAAAAGTCCCGGCAAGAAGCCAAAAAGACTTAAAAGAGTTGAAATACTGGCGAATAAAGTACCGGTAACAGTTAGTATAGGTGTTGCCGAGAGAAGTGACGCTGATATGAGCCCCCAACAGGCTATCCTAAAAGCAGAAGAAGCTCTCGGCACTGCTAAAAGAGAAGGGCATGATCAAATGAGCCCGCCCTTTATTAGTGTGGAATTCGAGGCATTATAAAAAAGGATAAAGATATAGCTAATCCCTGCCGATATGAGGGGGTACAAAAATTCACCTCAAAATTCACCCCAAAATTCACCTCAAGAGGGGATTCATAACAGCACACAGCTCTGAGAAAATATCAGACGCTATGTATTGCCCTGCGTGTAACTTTTTTGCCAATAATACTCTAGTATGTGTTAATTGTGGCAAAAAATTCCCTCAACCTCGTAAACCTAGATGGGCAAGGTCTGGAGCCCGCGGCTCTGAGAATCGCTCTTACATGAAGGTTATTTTAATTCTTATCCTAGTAGGTGCTTTCTATGGGCTCTATGCGAAATATTTTAAGCCTGGAGATTTCCCATCAGCAGGAATCCCTTCAGGAATATACACCTCAAGATCTCTACCTTCCTATATGACTGACGGTTCAGTGAATCTAAAAAAGAGCATTGTAAAGGGCAAGACCAATATTATTGACTTTTACAGCGAATACTGTCCTCCCTGTAAAAGGATATCTCCATTCCTCAAAAAGCTCGACGCCAGGAGAGGGGATATTGTTGTAATAAAGATCGATATCAACAGAACAGGAATAAAGGGAATCGATTGGGATTCCCCTGTGGCAAAACAGTTTATGCTGAAGAGTATTCCCTACTTTATTGTCATATCTCCAGGGGGGAACCTCATGTGCGAAGGAAAAGAAGCATATAACTATGTGGTTCAGCAATTGAGAGTAGAAGGCCTCGCTTAATCTATATTATCGCAACACCGTCTCCTGAAATATCCAATTCCAGTATTAGTCCTTTCCTATACTATCAAATCAACGAAACATCAATAAGGCTTTGGATATCTTTAAAATGCCTGTTGAGGGAGAAAATT
>SOIV01000101.1 GCA_004377005.1 Candidatus Aminicenantota bacterium
TCCTCTTCAGGAAGATCATATACCAATCCCTCTGTGGTCAAGAGTATTCCAGCGATGCTTGCAGCGTTTTGGAGGGATATCCGGACAACTTTTTTTGGATCCAGAACACCAGATTTGACTAAATCTTCAAATTTCTCGGTAAGAGCGTTGAATCCCACATTCTGCTCCTTACCTTTCGCTTTCTCAACGGTAATAGAGCCTTCATGACCTGCATTGTTAGCGATTTGACGGAGAGGTTCTTCTAGGGCTCTCTTGATAATATTGACACCGATCGCCATGTCATCCTCTAACTTTAATCCCTCCAGGACCTTTTGGCATCTTAAAAGAGCAACTCCTCCTCCAGCCACAATCCCTTCCTCAACTGCGGCCTTGGTGGCATGCATGGCATCTTCGACTCTCGCCTTTTTCTCTTTAAGCTCAGTCTCAGTGGCGGCACCGACTTTAATCAGGGCAACTCCTCCTACCAATTTGGCCAGTCTTTCCTGAAGCTTCTCCTTATCATAATCAGAAGTTGTGTCCTCAATCTGAGTTCTGATCTGTTTGATTCGGGCCTGGACATCTTCCTTTTTTCCTCCACCCTCAACAATCGTAGTGTTATCTTTGTCAATAACCACTCTTTTAGCGTTACCCAGCCAATCAATACCGACATTTTCAAGCTTCACACCGATATCTTCAGTGATAACTTTTCCTCCACATAGAGTGGCAATATCCTCCAGCATAGCTTTCCGTCTATCACCAAATCCAGGGGCCTTTACAGAAGAGCACTGAAAAGTGCCTTTGAGCTTGTTGACTACTAGAGTTGCCAGGGCTTCACCTTCAACTTCCTCAGCAATGACCAACAAGGGATTTCCCATTTTGGCCACGTTTTCAAGAAGAGGCAGAAAATCTCTCAGGTTGCTGATCTTCTTTTCATAGAGAAGAATAACAGCGTTCTCCAAGACGCATTCCATCCTATCAGGGTCGGTAATGAAATAAGGAGAGAGATAGCCGCGGTCAAACTGCATCCCTTCTACAACTTCCATTGTCGTCTCCAATCCTTTAGCCTCTTCCACGGTTATCACGCCGTCTTTTCCAACCTTATCCATCGCTTCAGCAATGATTTTGCCCACAGATTCATCATTATTGGCTGAAATAGCCCCAACTTGGGCAATCATTTCACCGCTAACATCCCGGCTTTGCTTCTTCAATTCTTTGACAACTTCTTCTACCGCTTGATCCATTCCTTTCTTGATTAAATTAGGATTAGCACCGGCAGTAACATACTTCAATCCTTCAGAAAAAATCTTCTGCGCTAAAATAGTTGCCGTCGTCGTTCCGTCCCCGGCAACATCTGAAGTTTTGGAAGCAACTTCTTTTACCATCTGGGCTCCCATGTTCTCCAGGGGATCCTTGAGCTCAATTTCCTTGGCCACGGTTACGCCGTCCTTAGTACTGGTTGGGGAACCGAATTTCTTATCCAAAACAACATTTTTTCCCCTGGGGCCTAGCGTTTCTTTGACCAGGTTGCTTAAGATATCGATGCCCTTTCTAAGACCTTGTCTGGCATCTTCACCGATTATTATTTGTTTTGCCATTTTTTTCTCCTTCTCGCAAAAATTAGGTGACTTTAGCTAAAATCTCTTCTTCTCGAACGATAATATGCTCAGTATCACCTATAGTCACTTCAGTCCCACTGAATTTTCCAATGAGAACCTTATCGCCCTTCTTAACATCAAGGGGAATAACTTTCCCGTCTTCTGTCACACGGCCTTTCCCCACTTCTATTACTTCTGCTTCCTGGGGTTTCTCTTTTGCAGTATCGGGAATGATTATTCCACCCTTCTTTTTTTCCTGCTCTTCTAACCTCTTTAGAAGAACTCTGTCGTGTAAAGGTATAACCTTCATTTAAACCTCCTTAATATGAATTAGTTTTTTTAGCAGATTTTCTGGGAGATTGTTAATATTAGCTCAAGTTCCCCTTTTTTGTCAAGAAAAAAGTGAAAAAGTTAGCACTCTTAGCAGGAGAGTGCTAACTTTTCTTAAAAATCTTTAAAGATTTGGCTCGGTTACGAAGAGTATTGCGGTGAACCCCCAGGGCGTTGGCCATTTTAGTCATATTCCCCTTGTATATTTTCGCAGCTTTCTCGATGTAGATTTTTTCGAATTCTTTCAGCGCATCTTTCAGAGACAGTTCTTTTTCCACCATTTCATCAATTACGATCTCCAGTTTCTGATGGATATTGAATTTGTCAGATTTTTTTTCCATCTTTTTCCACCCTTCTTGTGATTTCTTGATAAGCTTCTTTGAATTTTTCCTTAAGCTCCTGAGGGATAAGGCTGATCATGGCCCTGGTCATCTGAAGACAAACAGGGGAAAGCACAGATTCTTTCAAGGCTTTTTTGCTTATGGGAAACACCAGTAGAGCAAAAACAACAACACCACAGATGAGAATCCCTTTCAGGAGCCCTAGGCCCCCTCCTAAAATATTATTAAGGAGTTTTAAGGGCCCTTTTATAAACTTAGAGAGACAATATGAAGAAACCCATCCCAGGCAGAGCACAGCCAAAAATATGGTTAAAAAACCCAAAAAATTAGCTAAGACTTCGTTAGAGACAAACCGAAGATAAATCCAGGAGACCTGGGAATAAAAGCCAAGAGCCAAAATCAATCCAATAATCCCTGCAAGAAGGCCAAAAACCTGCTTCACAAGTCCTTTAATTACGCCCAGGATAGAGGTCAAAGCCAAAACGCTGATCAAAATTACATCAATCCAGTTCACGCTAGTTCACTTCTTTCTTTTTCTCAACTCCTCTACCATCCAGTATTGACCCTCTTTCAGAGAACCAAAATGAATGTGAGGTTTTATTTTTCCATGAAAATCAGACCCAGCTACGGGAACAAGATCCAGTTCTTTGGCAATCTTCTTGTAAAGTTCTGTCTGGGAAGGATCATGGTAAAAAGTGTAAACCTCTAGCCCTTCAAGCCCGCTTTCTTTCAGAACTACAAGATCTTCTCTGGAAGTCTTCTGAAAATATGCCCCAGGATGAGCAAGAACAGGAACACCTCCTGTCTCGGGAGCAATCTTGAGAACATCCAATAAACTCAGATTTCGCTTGGGAACCCACGCTGGTTTACCCTTCATGAAATAATCTTCATAAAAAAGATAAGGGGCAAGGAGTCGATTTTTTTCGCTAAAATATTTCATGAATGCGGGAGTTTTTTTCCTCTCAGCCTTGCGAAGCAAAACCTGGGCAATTGTCACTCCTAAGGGAGGACTGGACCCTGAATCTTTGACTATCTCTTTCCAGCTAATTTCAAACCCGATTTCCTGAAGCTTACGAACACGCTCCTTAGCCTCTTTTATCCTTTTTTTAGAAGCCTGAGCGATAAGTTTTAAAATAATTTTCTTCTTCCAGTTTACAAAGGGAAGAAGAAGATGAAACTCGCGGCCGCCGAAGAGAGTTGTAAGCTCAATGCCGGGGATAACTTCAACGCCTGCTTCTTCGCCGAACTGCAAAGCTTGAGGATAAGCGGCAACTGTATCATGATCGGAAATAGAAATAGCTTCCAGGTTCTTCTCTCTTGCGAGCTGGACAATATGAAAAGGAGAAAGGCTGCCGTCGCTACTTTTATTGGAATGAATATGCAGATCGACTTGCCCTTGCATTATAATTCATTCTTTCCTGTTAAAAGACTATAAATTTCCAGATATCTTTGAGATGTCTGTTCGATAATTGACTGGGGCAAGGAAGGAGGTGGAGATTCTTTGTCCCAGTCTGTACTCTCCAGGTAATTACGAACAAATTGCTTATCCAGGCTGGGCGGAGACTGGCCAGGAGAGTAACTTGCCAAAGGCCAAAATCGAGAAGAATCTGGAGTGAAGATTTCGTCAATAAGGATAAGCTCATCTTTTAAAAGCCCGAATTCGAACTTTGTGTCGGCAATAATAATTCCCTTAGAGAGAGCATGAAAGGATGCTTTCTGAAAGAGCTCCAAGCTTACTTTTTTAACCTTATTGGCAAGTTCAGGTTCAACCAGCTTTTGCATCTCCTTAAAAGATATGTTTTGATCATGTCCCTCTGTAGCCTTTGTAGCAGGAGTGAAAATTATCTCGTCCAGCCTGTCGGCTTCTCTCAGGCCAGAAGGAACTTTGACGCCGCAAATCTTCCCTGTGGCTTTATAATCTTTCCATCCTGAACCGGAGAGATATCCTCGGACAACGCATTCTACAGGAATCACCTCTGTCTTGTGCACCAGCATGGATCTTTTCTCCAGGATTTCTTTATATTTGAGGAGCACGGGAGGAAACTCATCTATCTCGTCAGTCAGCAAATGGTTGGGGCAAACGAGTGAGGTGAAATCAAACCAAAACTTGGAAAGCTGTGTCAAAATTTTTCCCTTATCCGGAATGAGTGAAGGAAGAACATAATCAAAAGCAGAAATGCGGTCCGAAGCGACTATAAGGAGCTTGTCTTCTATCTCATAGACTTCACGGACTTTTCCTTTTTTGTATAAAGGAAGTTCTGGAATTGAAATTTCAGAATATGCTTTGACCATTGCAAGCTAAAGAATAAAAAAAATAAATTTAAAAAGCAACTAAA
>SOIV01000082.1 GCA_004377005.1 Candidatus Aminicenantota bacterium
ATCCAAAACGTTGACAAGAGAGAGGCTTACTGTTATTCTTTTACCTAATTTTCGAGGTTTTTTCCCATGATTGAACGATACACGCGTGCCGAGATGGGCACCATCTGGACCGAAGAAAACAAATACCAGAAATGGCTCGATGTTGAACTGGCTGTCTGTGAAGCCTGGGCAAAAGCAGGTGAAATCCCGTCTCAGGCTCTTAAAAGGATTAAAGACAAAGCAGGCTTTTCCATAAAGAGGATCGAAGAGATTGAAAAAGTCGTGAAACATGATGTGATTGCTTTCCTCACTTCTGTGGCTGAAAAAGTGGGCGAAGACTCCCGTTTTATTCATCTTGGCCTGACATCCTACGATGTTGTCGACACAGCTCTCTCTCTTCTTATGAAAGAAGCGCTGGGAAAAATACAGAAAGACATCACTTCCCTTAAAGATATTCTTAAAGATGAAGCTTTGCGCTATAAAAAAACAGCGATGATGGGAAGGACTCATGGAGTTCATGCTGAGCCTATCACCTTTGGAGTTAAACTCCTTGTCTGGTATGAGGAAATAAAGCGCCAACTTCTTCGTCTGGAAAATGCTCTTGAGGTTATAAGCTACGGCAGAATTTCTGGCTCTGTCGGGACCTACATTCATCTCGACCCGAAAATTGAGCTTTATGCCTTAAAAAAATTAGGTCTTAAGCCGTCAGCGGTTTCCACCCAGGTCCTTCAGCGCGACAGGCATGCCGAAGTCCTTTCTGTGTTAGCACTTCTCGCCTCCTCCCTGGACAAATTTGCAGTCGAAATTCGCCATCTCCAGAGAACAGAAGTCCTCGAAGTAGAGGAAGCTTTCACCAAAGGTCAAAAAGGCTCATCTTCAATGCCGCACAAAATGAATCCTGTTCGCACCGAAAGAATCTCAGGCCTCGCTCGCATCGTCAGGTCTAATCTCCAGGCCGCCTTGGAAAATATCTCTCTCTGGCATGAGAGAGATATTTCTCACTCCTCAGCTGAAAGAATCATTATTCCTGACTCTTTTATTCTCACAGATTTTATCTTGGCTGAGACAGCCGACATCATAAAAAATTGGAAAGTCAATGCTGACAGGATGAAGGAAAATATCGGCCTTACTAGAGGTCTTATTTTTTCCCAGAGTGTTCTCCTTGCTCTCACGAAAAAAGGAATATCTAGGGAGCAAGCCTTTCTGCTTGTCCAGAGGAACAGCCTTAAAGCCTGGAAAGAACGCCTTGATTTTAAAGACCTTTTGCAATCTGATAAAGAAATCAGAGAAATCTTAACCAAGGAAGAAGTAAATTCTTGTTTTTCTCTCCAGCCTTATTTAGAAAAAATAGATTATATCTTCGACAGGGTTCTTCGTGATGAAAGTTAGAATACTCGTCTCTCTTAAAGACAGTGTTCTTGACCCTCAAGGCCAGACTGTTAAAAATACTCTTCATACTCTTGGCTATAGTTCCATAAAAGATGTAAGGCAGGGCAAAGTCTTTGAGCTTGAACTGGAAGGGATTTCTAAGAAAGAAGCTGAAAAGATCATTCCTGAAATTTCTGACAAAGTTTTAGCAAACCCCGTCATCGAAAAATTCTCCTGGCAAATTATAGAAAAAGGCTGAAATCTCAAGAAAAACTGGGGAAGTCAATTCCCGGTCACAAAAGGCTAAATTGAAATTTGGAGTCGTAATTTTTCCGGGATCCAATTGTGATTATGATGCATACTATGC
The DNA here is from genome assembly GCA_004377005.1 of Candidatus Aminicenantota bacterium. Taxonomy (GTDB): domain Bacteria; phylum Acidobacteriota; class Aminicenantia; order Aminicenantales; family Aminicenantaceae; genus SOIV01. The sequence goes on from SOIV01000082.1 coordinate 1,715, forward strand.
CCTTAAAAACATCTGTAAACAAAAGACGACATTTCTATGGCACAAAGAACATGATCTAAAAAACGTCGATTGTGTCATTCTTCCGGGAGGATTTTCTTACGGAGACTATTTAAGGTCAGGCTCCATCGCTGCCTTTTCTCCTTTAATGCAGGAAGTGAAAGAATTTGCGCTAAGGGGGGGGCTGGTGCTCGGAATATGCAACGGATTCCAGATTCTTTTGGAATTGGGGCTTCTTCCAGGAGCTATGCTCAGGAATGAAAAACTGAAATTTCTCTGCCAGTTCGTCCACATTAGAGTAGAAAACAATAAAACTCCTTTTTCGCACCAAACAAAAAAGGGGCAAATACTGAAAATTCCGATAGCTCATTTTGACGGAAATTATTTCGCTTCTCCTGAAACAATACTGGAAATAAAAAAGAACAGCCAGATTGTTTTCCGCTATTCAGACGCTAAAGGGCAGCTCAATGAAGAGGCTAACGTCAATGGATCTGCGGAGAGTATTGCAGGTCTTATCAACAAGACAGGCAATGTCCTGGGAATGATGCCTCATCCTGAAAGGGCTTCTGAAGTACTCCTTGGCAGCGAAGATGGCCGGATTATTTTTGAATCAATAATTGCGAAGCTGAGCTAACCTTTCCAGGAAAAGCGGAGCAGTTAACATGATTGATAAGAAGATTATCGAAGAACACAACCTCACGCTGGAGGAATATGAAAAAATTGTCCAGCTTATCGGGAGAGAGCCCAACATCACAGAGCTGGGGATCTTCTCTCTCATGTGGTCAGAACACTGCAGCTATAAAAGCTCAAAAATCCATCTCAAAAAATTGCCGGTAACAGGAAAAAATGTCATCCAGGGACCGGGTGAAAATGCGGGAATTATCGACATCGGGGACGGTTTAGCAGCAGTTTTTAAGATCGAGTCCCACAATCATCCCTCTTATATTGAACCCTACCAGGGCGCTGCGACAGGAATCGGGGGAATTCTCAGAGATATATTCACCATGGGAGCCAGGCCCATCGCTCTCCTGGATTCTCTCCGCTTTGGGCCTCTTTCCAAACCCAAAAACAAATCCATCATGGAAGGAGTAGTCTCAGGGATAGCAGGTTACGGAAACTCCATTGGAGTTCCGACGGTGGGAGGCGATATTTATTTCAACAACTGCTATTCCCTCAACCCGTTGGTCAATGTATTTGCCCTGGGAATAGTGGAAAAGGATAAAATCTTCTACGCAAAAGCCGAGGGAATAGGGAATCCGGTGTTGTATGTCGGGTCAAAAACCGGACGAGACGGCATTCATGGCGCCACCATGGCTTCAGCTGAATTCGACCAGGATTCAGAAAAGAAGAGACCAAATGTCCAAGTCGGAGATCCCTTCAAAGAAAAGCTTTTAGTCGAGGCCTGCTTAGAAGTCATGGCCAAAGACATTATTGTGGGAATTCAAGATATGGGGGCCGCAGGTCTGACCTGCTCTACCACCGAGATGGCCGCTAATTCTGGTGCAGGCATCGAAATCAACCTGGACCTCGTTCCCCAAAGAGAAGAAGGCATGACTCCCTATGAGATGATGCTCTCTGAGTCTCAGGAAAGAATGCTCATCGTGGCCAAAAAAGATAAAGTCGAAGAAGTGCAGCAAATTTTTTCAAAATGGGATTTAGACGCCGTTATCATCGGTCATGTTACAGAGGGAGGTAGGCTCAAGGTCAGATTTGACGGAGAAATTGTCGTGGATCTTCCGGTTGATGCTATTATCAACCTCTGTCCTGTCTATAAAAGAGAGAGCAAAACTCCCTCATACCTCAAATCAGAAACTATCATCAAGCCCCTTCCATCACCAGAAAATTACAGCAAAACTCTTCTCAAACTTCTCTCTTCAGCCACTGTTGCTGAAAAAGAATGGGTCTACCGTCAATATGATCATACGGTCCAGGTTAACACTGCTTTTCTTCCCGGAGCTGATGCTTCTCTTTTAAGGATCAAAAATTCGAAGAAAGCTTTAGCCCTCACTCTTGATGGAAACTCCCTCTATTCTTACCTGGATCCACGGACCGGAGGAAAGATAGCAGTAGCAGAGGCCTGCCGGAATTTAGCCTGTGTAGGAGCAAGGCCTGTTGGGGTCACCAACTGTTTGAACTTTGGCAATCCGGAAAAACCAGAAATAATGTGGCAATTTAAGGAAGTTGTCGAAGGAATAGCCCAAGCCTGCAGTGCTTTTAATATTCCTGTTACCGGAGGAAACGTAAGTTTTTACAACGACACAGAAGGAATCTCGATCTATCCCTCTCCTGTGCTCGGCGTGGTCGGGATTGTGGATGATGTGAGCAGAGCGGTCAGTCCTGGATTCAAGAAGGAAGGAGATTCAGTGATCCTTCTGGGAGAAAACAAAGAAGAACTGGGTTGCTCTGAATACCTCAAGTGCGTTTTTAATATGGAAAAGGGTATTCCTCCGCAAATCGACTTGAAAGAAGAAAAGCGAATTCAGGAATTCTGCCTGGAAGTAATTTCTATGAGCCTCATCGAATCTGCTCATGATGTCTCGGAAGGAGGCCTTAGTATTTCCCTTGTAGAATGTTCATTGCTAAGTCCTCAGAAAATCGGTTTTAGCCTTGATCTTCAAGATGATATGCGTCAAGATGCGCTACTGTTTGGAGAAACTCAATCCAGAATAGTAGTTTCATCTAGCAACCAAAAAGTTAAAAAACTACTTAATCTTGCAAAAAAAAGAAAAGTTAAAGCAACTGTTCTAGGAAAGACTGGTGGGGATAGGATTATTATTTATCATTCCAATAAGAAAATTATCGACATCCCTGTTAATGAAGCCTATAAGGCTTGGAAAGAGGCTATTCCTGATATTTTTCAGGT
>SOIV01000197.1 GCA_004377005.1 Candidatus Aminicenantota bacterium
GCGGAGGGAGAGGGATTCGAACCCCCGTTCCGGTTGCCCGGAAAGCGATTTTCAAGACCGCCGCCTTAAGCCGCTCGGCCATCCCTCCTAAGTTATTTTATCCAGGCCGTCCATGTAAAGCCGTAAAACTTTAGGAATAACAACAGAGCCATCTTCCTGTTGATAACTTTCCAGAATGGCACTGACTGTCCTTCCCAAAGCTACTCCAGAACCGTTCAGAGTATGAACAAACTCCAGCTTCGACTTTTCTTTTCTTCGAAAACGGATGTTAGCTCTTCTTGCCTGGAAATCCTCACAATTAGTACAGGAGGAAATTTCCATGTATTTCTTTCGGGCAGGCATCCAGAGCTCCACATCATAGGTTTTAGCCCCTGAAAAGCCCATATCTGCGGTACAGAGAACAACCACCCTGTAGTGCAACCCCAATCTCTTTAAAACCTCCTCAGCATCCAGGGTCATTTTTTCATGTTCCTGGTAAGAATCTTCGGGTAAAGAAAAGATCATGAGCTCAACTTTGTTGAACTGGTGCTGGCGAATAAGTCCTCTTATATCTTTCCCGTAGGAGCCGGCTTCCCGTCTGAAACATGGAGTGTAAGCCACGAATCTCTTCGGGAGGGAATCGGCTTCAAGAATATCGTCTTGATAAAGGTTAGTGAGAGGAACCTCCGCGGTAGGAATCATGTACCAAGGATAGCCTCGCAGCTTGAAAAGGTCATTTTCAAACTTAGGCAAATTCCCTGTTCCTATCAGGCTCCTTTCATTAGCTATGAAAGGTGGGATCACCTCTAGGTATTTCTTTTCCTCCGTATGAACATCAAGCATAAAATTGATCAATGCTCTTTCAAGCTTAGCTCCTGCGCCAAAATAGACAGCAAACCTCGAACCTGCGATCTTGGCAGCTCTCTCAAAATCCAAGATGCCCAGTTTCTTACCGATTTCCCAATGAGGTTTGAGAGGGAAAGAGAATTTCGGCTTCTCGCCAAACGTCCGGACTTCGACGTTTTCTTTAGAGCTCTTGCCTTCAGGTACAGACTCATGGGGAACATTAGGAATGGAGAGCGAGATTTCCCTCAGCTTCTCTTCAAATTCCCTCAGTTTCTCTTCCAGTTTTTTTATCTCTCCAGCCACCTTTTTCATTTCTGAAATGACCGAAGCAGGATCTTTCCCTTCCTTTTTCTTCTGGGCTACTAGCTGGGAGGCCCTGTTTTTTTCATGACGCAGGTCTTCAATTTTTATTAAATAGTTTTTCTTTTCCTGGGAGAGCTTTATAAATTTATCGAGGCTGAGCTTAATTCCTCGGGCTTTAATCTTTTTTATTATAAAATCAGCGTTTTCCAGTACATATTTTGGGTCTAACATGCCGCAGATTATAGCATAAGTACTTCAATTTTAAAATTCTCGTGTTGACTCAGTTAGGGGATTAAAATATAGTTAAAAAAATGAAAGAGAAGACACAATTTAAGGGCTATATTCAGGTTTATACAGGGGATGGAAAGGGAAAAACAACTGCAGCTCTGGGCCTTGCCCTTCGGGCAGCCGGGTATAAACATAAGGTTTACATAGGACAATTTCTCAAAGGGCAGAAGTATGGAGAACTCTTATCGGCTAAAAAACTCTCACCCTACATCACAATCGAACAATTCGGCCGAAAGGGTTTTATCCACGTAACAAAAGATCCGGACGAGGAGGATATCAAAAGAGCCAAGAGAGGATTGAAGAAATGCCTGGAAGCCATGCTTTCTCGAAAATACAGGATAATCACCCTGGATGAGATAAATGTAGCAGTCGACCTCAATCTTATAACAGAAGAAGAAGTCCACGAATTTCTTGATAAAAGACCTGAAGATGTAGAAATTATCCTGACAGGAAGGTATGCCCCTCCTTCCTTCCTAAAAAGAGCAGATTTAGTCACTGAAATGAAGGAAAAAAAGCACTATTACAAGAAAGGAGTGAAGGCAAGAGAAGGAATAGAAAAATAGGAGTGCGGGAGAGGAGCCGTCCATCCCATGGAAAGAGAAAAATTCGAAAAGCTAGCCGAAGAGGCGCTGGCTCAAATTCCAAAAAAATTCAAAAAATTAATCAGTAATCTGGCTGTGATTGTCGAGGAAAAGGCTTCAAGAGAAATTTTCGAGAAAACAGGAAGCACACCCCTCAGCTCTATTTTGGGTCATTATCACGGCGTTCCCTTCAAACACCGAGGCCCTTTCTACGGGAATATCCCTCCTGATGTTATCGTTATCTACCAGAAACCCATTGAAAGTATCTGCTCCACAGAAGAAGAAATAAAAAAGAAGGTCAGAGAAGTTGTTTTTCATGAGATCGGGCACTATTTCGGGCTGAGCGAAAAAGAATTGAGAGAGATTGAGAGAATTTGAAATATCATTTGACACAATCATTCACACCACCTACAATTTTTGCTTTACTGAGCGTACGTTAATGCTAAATAAATTTATTAAAAGCCAGAGGAGATACCAAGATGCAAGAAAGCTTTAAAGGAATATTTCCCCCTTTAGCCACTCCGTTTATCGATGACAAAATTTCTCCCGAAAAATTCAAGGAAAACATCCAAAAATACAATTCACTCGATCTGGCGGGCTATGTCATCTTGGGCACTTCAGGGGAAAGTCCCCTTCTTTCAGTCGAAGAATCAGAAAAATTAGTTCAGGCAGGAAAAGAAGCTGCTTCTCAAGGAAAAAAAATTATTGTCGGCACAGGTTTAGAATCCACAAAAATGACTCTAGAATTCACTAACAGAATGGCTGATCTCGACATCGATGCTGCCATGATCCGCACACCAAGTTATTTCAAATCCAGGATGAATAGAGAAGCGCTTAAAAAGCACTTTCTCCTTCTCGCTGATCAATCAAAAGTGCCAGTGCTTATCTATAATAATCCTCGGGTCCTGGGAGTCTCTGTGGACTCAGAGCTGCTCATCGAGCTATCCAAGCATCCTAATATAGCGGGTATTAAAGACAGCTCAGGAGATTTATCTTTTCTGGCGGAAACTATCCCCCACCTCGACCCTCATTTTAGCTTTCTGATTGGAGCTGGAAGCGTAATCCTTCCTGGACTGAGGCTGGGAGCAACCGGAGGAATCCTTGCCATAGCTGGCATTGCTCCTGCTCGATGTGCCGAGCTTTACAACCTGTATTTAGAAGGGAAGATGGATGATGCACTCAAGCTACAGTTCGATCTGGCTCCCCTCAACAGGGCCGTTGTTCAGACTTTCGGCATCCCGGGATTAAAGTATAGCCTTGATATGGTCGGATATTACGGTGGCCCTTGTCGCCTGCCCCTCCTTCCCCTTGATGATGAAAGCAAGAAGGAAATGAAAGCTGTTTTGAGTAAGCTTGGACTCCTGACCAAATAACCATACCTGGAATTTTTTAATGAAAAATATTAAATCAACTTCTGATTTACTACCTGGAAGAAGGCGTTTCATGCGAAATATTTTATTCGGAGCCTTCTCAGCATCCTTAGCCTCAGCAAGACATCTTTCAGGAGAGGAAAAACAAAGTTATCGTCTGAAAAAAGGCCAGATGTTTTACCGCCGACTGGGAAGAACGAATCTTCTTATTTCTGAAATCTCTTTAGGAGGAAGCCCCCTTCCCGCGATGCCTATTCTCTACCAAGCAATAGAGAGAGGAGTTAATTACATCGATTCCTCGCATACCTACTCGAACGGGAACAGCGAGCGCCAAATAGGCCTGATTCTAAAAGAATTCGGTAGAGATAAAGTCTATGTGGGGACAAAATTTCATCTAAGAGGCAACTGGAGCGAAAAATCCATCATAAGCACCGTCAACGGCAGCTTGAGAAGGCTTGATACAGATTATATGGATGTTTGTCTCATCCATGGGGTAGCAGATGAAAAGCACCTTACTGATGAGCGAGTCGTTGGGGCATTTGAAAAATTAAAGAAACAGGGAAAATACAGGTTCCGAGGTCTCTCCTGCCACTCCAATCACCATAAAGTCGTGAAAGAAGCGGTTGATTGTGGTTATTACGATATGATTCAACTCGCTTACAATGTCTTCGACATCCAGGAGACAAAAGATGATGGAAAGGTCTATGACGACTATTTGGGACAAAGCGGGATCCGTCGTCTTCTTGCTCTGGCGAAGTCAAAAGATGTAGGCATAATCGCCATGAAAACCCTCAAAGTTGGGGGAAAAAGACAGAACCTGGAAAAATACAAGACAGGCGATACTACTATTTATCAGGCCATGCTGAAATGGATTTTGGAAAACAAGAATTTAACATCAGCGGTAATAGAAATGCTGACATGGGAACAACTTGAAGAAGATTTGGGAGTAATTGGCAAGTCTCTTTCCGAGATGGAAAGAAAGAACCTCTTTCGTTATGTTGCAGAAAATTCAGAAGACTATTGCCATATGTGCGGAGAGTGCCAGGCAAACTGCCCTTCCCGTATAAAGACAACATCCATTCTCCGCTATTTAACCTATTATGAAAATTACGAAAAGATAGGTATGGCAAAAAAGGCCTATTCTCGTCTGAAGCAGGCGCAGACTGCCGCGGCCTGTCAGGACTGCGGCGAGTGCGAGAGAGT
>SOIV01000145.1 GCA_004377005.1 Candidatus Aminicenantota bacterium
TTTATTCTATTTCCCTTGGGACTAAGAAACTTTTAACAATCCTTCGGATAAGCCCGGAGCCCTTGGGGACAGATTTTAGGGCTTTCTCAAAAAAGGGCTTAGTTTCAAGATTCAACGAGATGAACTTTTTCAAGAGTATCTGGGCATTAGAAATATTTATCTCAGGATGAATCTGAATTCCCCATATTGGTCTCTTTTTCAGTTGAAAAGCCTGAATCTGGCAGTCTTTGGAAGAAGCAAGAACAAGGAAAGCATCACTCAAATTCACTACCTCATCGAAATGACTGGAGAAGGAAAAAGCACTTCGTTTTTTCCCTAAAAGCTCATTTTCCACTTTGATCTGCACAGGAATCCAACCCACCTCGGGTTGGGCACATCTCTGAACACTGGCCGAACCTAAAAGGGCAAAAGCGAGAAGCTGATGTCCATAGCAGCTGCCGAGTATAGAGAGCCCTTTTTCCACAGCATCTTGAACCACCTCGATCTCTTCATAAACCCAGTTTTCTCTCTCTATGATAGAAGCTTCCGAGCCGGTTAAGATTAAATGCGTGTAATCCCTATTTAAATCAGGAAAATGACTTTTAGTCGCTTTGAAGGAATCCCATTCAACTCTTAAATAAGGCTTCCAGTGTTCTTGCGGATTGTAGATTGACGTATCTATAGAATTATCTATTAAGGCAACTTTCACTTCTTTTTCTCTCATCCCAACTCCCTTTCTTCATATGAGCTCTCTCCTAAAATTATAAGCATCCATTGACAAAAAACAACTTCTTTCTATTTTATTAATATTTCCTTTGTTTTTGAAACATTGATTCTGGTATAATTCAGTTTCAACAAAGGAGGAGAAAAATTGCCCAACGTAAAACAAGAAACAGAACTCTATGTCATTACACCGGATGAGCCTGGGATTTTGGGTAGAGTCATGGGAACCCTAGCCAATGCTGGTGTAAATCTTAAAGCTATTTACGCTCGTTCTGAAAGAGGGAAAGGCATCTTTTTTCTCATGACTTCTGACAATAAAAAAGCTGAGAAAGCCCTGAAAGGAATAGGATACGAGGTGACAACCAACAATGTTGTTACCGTCGAAATCGATGACCGCATCGGAGCTGGAGCAGAAGTAGGCGCTCTTATCGGAAATGCGGCTATTGATATCGACTATTGCTATGGAACCTCTGCTGGGGGAGTGAAAGTCTTGTTGGTGTTTCAAACAAACGACAATAAAAAAGCCTTCGAAACTCTGAGATAATCAAAAAAAAATCGCCACTTCCTAAAAAAATGAGTTCTTCTCTTACGGGACACCTCAATCATCAGGCAACTGCTTTTGTAACAGAAGTAATGTCTAAATGGCTGGATGATGAGGAGATAAATTCCTTCATAAAAACTATAAAAGATTGGCAAGAAAAAATTGCTCTGCCTGATATAAGATTGCCTAAATTCGCTCCATACTCCACAGGATGGTCTGTTGATAAAGCATCTCTTGTCCTGGTGCCTCTTGTTTCCTCCGCAGGTGTTGTTGTCTCCAAAATCTCTGAGCCCCTTGCCTTATTAGGCTCGGCCGGGAAACAGGCTTTTCACAGTCTGGTCAACTTCAATAGACATTCAAATAAACTGCAATCAATTCCTGGCTTCCAAACTTCTCTCAGCCCGAAAGAGATCAAGAACCAACTCTCCCAGGTGGGGGCTGTCCTGTTTTCTCCACCGAAGCAAATGGCTTCTTTTTTTAAAAAAATCTCTGCCTCTAAAGGTGCCAACTCTTTTCAAGATCTTCGTGATTCACTCCTGAGCTGCTTCATGAGCAGCATATTATTATGCGGAGTGAACGGAGCGTCTTTCGATATAAAGGTTGGGGAGGGCTCTTTTTTAAAAAACTCACAGGATGCCAGAAGCTTGGCCCTATCATTAAAAAATGTTTGTAATCGCCTGAGGATCAACTCAACTTTTATCCTGAGTGACATGAATCAGCCTCTTGGCCAAGCTGTGGGAAATTCTCTTGAAGTCAGAGAGGTTCTGGAAGTCCTCAAAGGAAAAGGTCCTTTAGACGTTCTGAAGCTCGCGTTAGAGTTAGGAACAGAAATACTCCTTTTAGCCAAAACGTCCTTAAACAGAACAGAAGCAAAAAGAGACCTTAAGGATAAGATTATTAAAGGCGAGGCTCTCGAAAAGTTTAAACAAATTATTGAAGCTCAAAAGGGAAATCCTCGAATTATTGATGATTATTCTTTGCTTCCTCAAGCTAAAAATAGGATGAAAATCCTCTCCCCAAACAAGGGCTTCATTCATAAGATAATGATGAAACAAATCCGCTCCGTTTGCCTTGAATTGGAGGCAGGGGGTAAAAAATCCGCAGATTTAAGTGATCATGGACCTGGTCTTTTAATCTTCAAGAAAATTGGTGAAAAAGTAGAAAAAGGGGAAACTCTGGCCGAGGTTCATTTTAACAAGGTCAAAAATGTCTCCTCGTTTGAGAAGGAATCCCAAGGAGCTTTTATGATCTCGGAGAAACCCCCTGATTTTCGGCCATTCATTATTGAAAGAATCGGAGCGAAAGTGTAGTTTAAGAAGGAAACAATCTTTTAGCTTTTTAGTTAGAAAAAAAATATCTTATATGTTAGACTGCTTTCTGTTTTAACCTAGCGAAAGGACGCGTAAATGGAAGAATACAAACCTTACGTACCGGATATAACTCCCTATAAAGATATCACTCTTAAAGCTGTTATTATGGGAGCAATATTCGGTGTCATTTTTGGCTCTGCCAACGCTTATCTAGGATTAAGGGTCGGGCTTACAATATCCACGGCCATACCCCTGGCCGTTATTTCTGTAGCCGTATTCAGAGCATTAAGTCCGATCCTCGGAAAAAGCACAATCTTGGATTGTAATATAGCCCAGACTACAGGGTCGGCCAGTTCTTCATTGGCTTCAGGGCTCATTTTTACTATACCTGCCCTCTTTCTCTGGGGCTTCAATCCAAGCCTATTCAAAATCGGCACCTTAGCCCTCCTTGGAGGAATCCTGGGAGTGCTCTTTATGATTCCCTTAAGGAGAGCGCTGATTGTAAAGGAGCATGCAGTCCTCCCTTACCCGGAAGGGACAGCAGCTGCTCAAGTCCTGATCTCAGCCGATGAGGGAGGGGCAAAAGCCAAAAATGTATTTCTTGGTTTGGGAGTAGGCGCTTTTTTCAAGGCCCTTGTTGAAATTTTTAAACTCTGGCCCGAAAAAATCTATCTTAAGATTCCGGTCTTGAAAAAAGCTCTGCTAGGCATGGAACCCACACCTGCCCTTTTGGGTGTGGGCTTCATCCTGGGACCTCGAATTGCAGGGATAATGGTGGCCGGCGGGATTCTCTCCTGGATTGGAATCATCCCCTTGATCTCCTACTTCGGGGAAAACCTGAGTATGCCCTTGTTTCCTGAAACAAACCTGCCCATAGCTCAGATGTCTGCAGAAGAAATCTGGAAAAACTACATTAAGTTTATAGGAGCAGGTGCAGTAGCTGTGGGCGGAATCATCGCTGTCGCCAAATCTTTGCCCACAATGTTCAGTGCTCTGAAGATAGGCATTAAAGACTTCAGCCTTAGCAGACAAAATGCTCAATTCCAGAAGAAAAGGACTGATACCGACCTTCCCATTACTGTTCTTGGCCTTGGAGTTCTTATAGTAATAATCATAATAATACTCGCTCCCCAAATCCTCGGCATCAGTACAACCTTTCTGGTGCGGCTTATAGCTTCGGTCTGCATCGTCATTTTCGCCTTCTGCTTTGTGACAGTCTCATCCAGAATCGTGGGCATGATAGGTGTATCCTCAAATCCCACATCTGGGATGACTATTGTGACTCTCCTCGGGACAAGCCTTTTGTTTTTAGCCCTGGGATGGACGGATATTTTAGGGATGGCAACAGCCCTTACTGTAGGGACAGTAGTTTGTGTCGCCGCTTCCATCGCTGGCGACATTTCCCAGGATCTTAAGGCTGGCTATATAATCGGAGCTACACCTAAAAGACAGCAGAGTTCAGAATTGATAGGGGTATTAGCATCAGCTTTTGCTATAGCCGGAGCGATTTGGCTTCTGGGAGAAGCCTTTTCTTTTGGAACAACAGCTCTCCCTGCTCCTCAAGCCACCTTGATGAAAACTGTTGTCGAAGGAGTACTTGGCGGCGACCTTCCCTGGGGGCTTGTTTTGGTTGGAGGAGCTTTTGCGATTGTAGCCGAGCTTCTCGGGGTTCCTTCTCTTCCGTTTGCTGTAGGTATATACCTTCCTCTTTCTACCATGACTCCAGTCTTTGTGGGAGGAGCTGTTAGACATTTTATCGAGAAAAGAGCCGGCAATAATGAAAAGCTTAAGGCCACAAGAAAAGAGAAAGGAGTTCTTCTAAGTTCAGGCTTTATTGCCGGAGAAGGAATCCTCATGGTTTTTGTCGCTATATACGCCTATTTCGCTAAAGGAACGCCTAAAGGAATTGGCCTTGTCTGGCCAGGAAATGTTGGTGATTTCGTAGCCTTAGCAGCTTTTATTGGTCTAGTG
>SOIV01000239.1 GCA_004377005.1 Candidatus Aminicenantota bacterium
TCTGAAGTCAGGGGCTCAAGCAATCTTAATCCCCCTGAGGATGTTGAGAGAAGAAGTTCTCCTGGCTTTCCAACTCTGTCCTCTACATGTCCTATAATCTCCGCCTTTTTGCCAAGGGAATCCTTTTTTATTTCCTCAAGAATATCACCGGCCCTTTTCCCAGGTGCTATGACCACAGCCCTTCCTTCACAGGCAAGATAGAAGGGATCAATTCCCAAAAGCTCTGATGCTCCCCTTACAGCTCTGGAAAGAGGAATTTTTTCCTCTTCTATCAGGAGAGAATAGGGAATTCTTTCCGCAAGTTCACAGAGCACACTGGCCAGCCCTCCACGTGTGATGTCCCTCATCCACAAAACACCTTTTTTCCAGACAGGAAGGAGAAAGTTTAAAGGTGCACAATCGCTCTTAACCCCTGATTCCAATCCAAAATCTCCCCGGGCCAGCATCACTGCAAGGCTGTGTTCTCCAAGAGTGCCTGTTAAGATGATTTTATCTCCAGGTCGGATTTTACTGACAGCGGGTTTGGCTTGAATCATTCCCACGCCTGAGGTGTTTATGTAGATTTTGTCGGCCTGGCCGCGCCTGACGACTTTGGTGTCTCCTGCCGTAATCTCAACACCAGCTTTTTTGGCTGCTTTTTTGACTGATTTGAGGACCTTTTCCAGGTCTTCCCATGAAAATCCCTCTTCTAAGATCAAGGAGAGGGATATGTATTTGGGCTCAGCACCTGAGACAACAAGATCATTGACTGTGCCGTTAACGCACAGTGTGCCGATGTCCCCTCCTGGGAAAAAGATTGGGTCGACCACATAGCTATCAGTCGTGAAAGCAATTTGATGAGGGAGATGAGCTGAGTCGGAAAGCTCATCCAGAAAAGGATTTTTAAAGGTCTTCACAATATGTTGGGCGATAAAATCCCTCATCAACCTGCCGCCGCTTCCAAGCTCTAAGCTGACCTTTTTCATCACTTTCACCTCATTCTTTTTATGTTTTCAGTTAAGATTTGATGAATCAAACTCATATGAATAATGAAAGGTGGGCTTGATGAATCAAGCCCCTACAACAATAATGAATTCGATAAATCAAGTCCATATAAATCCATTATAATTTCATAAGTTGGGTTTGATGAATCAAACCCCTACGAATAATAAAAGTGCGGGCTTGATAAATCAGTCCCCTACAATTCATTCTTTATGGTTGGATTATATTTATAATATACAAAGCATGCCCCTTCAAAAGAGACCATACAGGGTCCATAAGGGGAATCAGGATTGCATTTTTCAACAAACAGAGGACATTGGGGCGGGGAGATTAGGCCTTGCAAAACTTCCCCACATCGACAGCCCGGAAGATCGCCGCTTCCACCTTTTATGCTCAGGTTGAATCTGATTTCAGCATCGTGAGCAGAATATTCTTTTTTGATTTTCAAGCCACTCTGAGGAATAAGACCCAGGCCCCTCCAATAAGAATCTTTGGTCTCCAGCATTTCTTCCATAACGGCCAGGGCTTTTGGATTCCCGGAAGCTCTTACTACCCTTGAATATTCGTTGGAAACCGTGGCATTTCCGTCTTTTATCTGATTTAAGATAGAAAATATGCCAAGGAGGATATCGCTGGGTTCAAAACCGGTAATAGCTCCCGGAATCCCGTACTCTTCGGCTATGAACTGATAAGGCTTTTCTCCGATAATGGCGCTCACATGTCCCGGGTAAAGAAAGCCGTCTAGGGCTATTTCTTTTGCTTCGACGATTGCTCTGAGGGGAGGAGGAATAATCCAGAGAGCCGAGAGGATCGAGAAGTTGGCAAGACTTTTCTCGAAAGCTTCCCTAAGGGTTAAGGCAATACCAGGGATTGTGGCTTCAAATCCGACGCCGAAGAAAACAACTTGTTTTTCTGGATTTGATCCGGCTATCTCCAGAGATTCTCGTGGAGAATAGACAATTTTAACCATCGAGCCTGCAGCCGGAACCGCTTTTTGGAGAGAGCTTTTTCTTGTGGGAACCCGTGTCATGTCTCCAAAAGTGGTCAGGATAAAATTTTCATTCTCTGTAACTAACTCTATGGCAGCCTCATGGATTTCATTCGGGGTGATGCACACCGGACATCCCGGTCCGGAAACCATTTCCACTCCCACCTTTTCAAGCATGTTTTTCAAACCATATCTATGCACTGTCATAGTATGGGTCCCACAGACTTCCATGATCCGGGGAGAAGACGGGAGTTCTCGAGTCCTTTTCTCTATCTCAGAAAGAAGGCCTCTGATTACTCTCTTATCCCTTAATTCTTTCATTCGAAATCAAGCTGGGCCTGCAATCCTGGCCAGAGGAGATGGTTTCGTCCTTTTTCCCTTATCCTTTCTGCCTATTGCTTTGCTTCTCCCTTTCTTTATTTTTATTTGCTTGCGCTTCATTTTTGGCCATTTCTCTGAGTATCGAGAAGGTCTCCCTTGCTTCTTCTTCATCCAATTTGGATATAGCAAATCCGGCATGAACGATAACCCAGTCTCCAACCTTGAGGTTATCAAGAAGCTCAAAATTTGTTTTAACTTTTGTCCCCAAATAATCAACTTTTCCCAAGTTGGATTTGTCGATCTGGACTACTTTTGCCGGAATTCCTAAGCACATTTTTGTCCTCCGTATACACTAGATTTATAGATTACCAGATATAGAAGGCGAGGTCTATATTTTGACAATTTATATGCAAGCTCCTATAATCTTATCTATGCCCGAGAACCTTAAAGATTTCATTAAACCAGGCAGCGAGGAAGAGTTGCTGGTGAAGCAACTCGACTTTTCCCGTCTTCCCCGGCACGTGGCTGTCATCATGGATGGTAACGGTCGGTGGGCGAAAAAGAGAAAGCTGCCTCGGGTAGCAGGCCACCGAGCCGGAACCAAATCTGTCCGCGAAGTGGTGAAAACGTGTGCTCATTTGGGAATCGAATACCTGACTCTGTATGCTTTCTCCAAAGAGAACTGGAAAAGGCCTAAAAAAGAGGTTGAAACTCTCTGGAGGCTTCTTAAGGAATTCCTTAAGAGGGAGGATAAAGTCCTGGTTAAAAATAAGTTCCGCTTAAAGTTCATAGGCCAGATAGAAGCGATCCCAGCCTCTGCGAGGAGAGAATTAGAGCGTGTTAAAGAGTTGACAAAAAATAACACTGGCTTGACCATCGTTTTGGCCCTCAATTATGGGGGACGAGATGAAATTATGGATGCAGTCAAAAAAATAGTTAACGATAAAGACTTTGATATAGATACCTTGAATGAGGAAAAATTTTCTCAATATTTATATACAATCCATATTCCTGATCCTGATTTGCTAATAAGAACAAGTGGAGAGCTCCGCGTCTCAAATTTTTTATTGTGGCAGATTGCTTATGCTGAGATCTGGATTACTCAGGATTTTTGGCCTGATTTCCGGAAAAAGCACCTGCTTCAGGCGCTTGTCGATTACCAGAAGAGAGAAAGGAGGTTTGGAGATATTTATCCCCAAGGGGATCAAAATTAGTTATTCTCCGGCTGTTCTGTTCACGATTGGAGAGCAAGGAATAAAAGATATCCTTAAAGAAAAGATCCCGAGAGATTTTTCCCTGAATTGGAGAGGCATGTATCTTGAGAAGTCAAACCCTCAATATGAAAACAAGATTATTTATCCCTGAAGGGTTCCCTCTATTTTCCTTAACAAAATGAACTTTTTTAAAAGAACACTTACTGCCTTTGTGTTGTTGACCATCTTTTTTTTGGTCATACAATTTATGCCTCTTCTTGGTTTTTTCATTGTATTACAGATTTTGATATTGGTTTCTCTTCTTGAATTCTACAACTTATTTTCAGTAAAAAAAATCTATCCTCACAAAACACTCGGAATTGCTCTGGCACTAATCATAAGCTCTTCCTTCTACTTTGAAGAAATCTCGGTTGAGCTAGCTTTATTTGTAGCTCTTCTCGTCGCAGGATTATATTTCCTCATTTATTACAATACATTAGAGAAACTTGTTTCCTTTCATTCTACCGTTGCCCTAACGTTTTTTGGCGCCTTTTATTTGAGCTTTACCCTCAATTTTTTCTATCCACTGATGGAAGAAAGAGGCCCGTTTTACATCTATTTTCTTTTAGTGGTGATTATTGTAGGGGATACAGGAGCTTATTTATTCGGAAGCCTCTGGGGGCGGCGAAAAATGGTGCCCATAGCCAGCCCTCGAAAAACCTGGGAGGGAAGCATCGCCGGGATTTTAACTGCCTGTTTGGGAGCTCTTGCTGCTCAGCAGGTCTTGTTGCCAGATACTGTTCTCTGGAAGGCTATCCTCTGTGGCTTTCTTGTTCATGCAGTGGCCCAGATAAGCGATCCTTTGGAGTCTCTTTTCAAAAGAGCGGTAGGAGTAAAAGATTCCTCCAATATCCTTCCCGGTCATGGCGGATTCTTGGACCGAGTGGATAGTCTCATATTAGCTGCACCCTTTTTCTATTTTTTTCTTAAATTTTTTTGGGAATAAGTTTTAGGCATTGTCCTAGG
>SOIV01000218.1 GCA_004377005.1 Candidatus Aminicenantota bacterium
TCGATTTTGTAGGGAACGCTGTGAGAATGGACAGGAAAACCTATGAAAATAAGGCTGTAGTCCTCTATCTCTTGGACTTCATCCATAGGCTTTATCGTTTTATCTCCTTCCAGGCCCTCAAAGATCGCTTCGGCTATTTTTTTTGTGTTTCCAGTCTGGCTTAAGTAAGTGACCAGAATTTTCGTCATTCCTCAGACTCCTTTTTTCAGAATTATTCCTGCTGGGGGAGCTTTATTGAAATTTTAGTCCCTTTGTTTTCTTCGCTCGACGCCTTAATGGATCCTCCATGGTCCTCTATGATCTTTTTGGCGATAGGGAGACCAAGACCTGTTCCGACATCTTTTGTCGAGAAATCAGGGTCAAAAATTCTATTTAGCATCTCCTTCTCCATGCCAATTCCCGTATCCTTGATCTCGAACGTTATTCCTGTTTTTCCCTTGGATGCCTTGATTTCGATCTCGCCCTGGTCTCGAATGGCTTCAATGGCATTGGTGAGAACGTTTCTTAACACAATTTTTATTCTACCTTTATCTCCCATAAAATGAAAATCTCGGCCTTCGTATTTTTCTTTGAATTTGATTCTTTCCGAAAGCGTTTTCTTATAAGGGGCAATCGTGTCTTGCATGAGTTCTTTTAGGTCGAAGGATTCTATTTGAAGAGATGTTTCTTTTGAAGTCGCCAAGAATTCCCCGGCGATTTTTCTTAGGTTTTCCACCTCTTTGATAATATAAGAAGTTGATTCCTTTAAAGCCTTATCAAAGTCTTCCTTTTTATCATGATAAACTCTTAATAAATGTTCTACTGAGAGCTGAATGGGAGTCAGAGGATTTTTAACTTCGTGAGCAACTCTCCGGGCCATTTCTGCCCAAGCTACTTTCTTACTCATATCTGCCAAATCTTGCTGGTGTTTTTTTAGGTTTTCAACCATTGCGTTGAAGCCATCAATTAAAGTTTTCATCTCATCCTGAGGCTTATGGGGGATGGATATCTCAAGATTTCCCAAGCCCACTTCTTTTGTCCCTTTCAGAAGTTTTTTTACGGGAGTTATGACCGTGCTTCCTATCCCTCGAGCAAAAATGAGGACTACGGCTATAAAAAAGACAGAAATAAAAAATAGAAATTCAATCAAATCTTCAGTGGCTTTTGATATTTCTTCCTGTTCTAAAGGAAAGGGAAGAGAGATGAGGAGGAGAGAATCCCCAAGAAAATAAGGAGTTGTGATATTGTGGAAGGAATAATCACCAATTTTTTGAGTTTGGGTGTAGAAAGGATTGTTCTCATACTGAATTTTATAATAGATTTCACCATCGATAAGCTCGGGGAGAAGCCCATAATCAAAAAATTCCCGGCGGCTGGAAGAAATGAGCTTCCCGTCTTGGTATAGATTCACATCATTTGAAATAGTAGAGCTTATCGATAGAACCACATCTTCAGGAGGAAGTGTCAGTGAAACCATCTCCTCGCGCTGGAGGAGAATAAATTCATCCACTAAACGCTGGGCAAAATTTACCTGGGCCTCAGCCTTCTCTTGAAACTGCTGGGTAAAAATTTGGGCAAAGAAACTTCTGCTGAAAAAAGTGAAAAGTAGAAGAGGGATAAGGGCTATGGCAGCGAAAGAAATATAGACGCGGTTTGAGAAAGACCAGAAGGGGTTTCTGATTTTTTTCCCTGAAGCAAGAGATACAAGAAACAGGAAAAAGAGAGAGAATGCAAAATAGAAGAAGAGAAGCTTTATGAATTCTGCAGAATAATTGAAGAAATTTTTTTTCGGTATGAAAAGAGAGTATATTCTATTGTCTTTCCTGAAATAGAAAGATTGGAATTTTCTCTTTTTGTCAGTAAAAAATGACCAGAGGGAGTCCTGGGAAGTTTCGATTTTTCCCAAGATAGCTGGAGCGATGCCCGAGGATATCTTATTGGGATTGAAGAGTAATTTTCCCTCAGAATCAAAAATTGCAAAACCAAAGTTAAACTGATTAAGAGAAGGGATGGAAGTCACTCTTAAGAGTTCAAAATATGGATTGGCTGAATACAGAAAGGGAAGCATGTCGTAATCGATGGAAAGGTAGAGAATTGTCCTCCCCAGATAATTCTCTTCTTCAAGCCAGTCTTTATACCCGAGGAGAAAATCTTTTTCTTTGCCCATAAAGGGAATATTCAGGAGGGATATGGACCATTCTTGGCTGAGCGGGAGGTCGAGATCAAAACCATGGAGCTTGGGGACATTTAAAGAGAAGCGGGAGAGAAGCTCTCCTTCAGGGCTCAATATCTCTAAACTCGAATACCAGTTGAATTTTGCGACAAGAGTCCTTTTCCAGAGAGAGTGGGCTAGATCATCCTGTTCAGAGCCGCGGAGAAAAGAGACTATGGATTCTTGCTGCTCGTCGATTTCAGGCAAGGACTGGTTTAATAAAAAGATCCCCCAGGGCTCTTGGGATTTTATGATATTTTGAAGAGAATTCTGAACGAGAGACCGGTTTCGACTTGAGGAAGAGTAGTGGAGAGAAGTGTATATGAATAGTGCACATAAAAGAAAAGCTGAAAATAAAACTTCTTTTCTTTTTATAAACTTGGGGAAGAAAGCAAGAAATAAAGTAAAAAGGATGATTGATGCTTGGAGTAGGAAAAGCAGGGGGGTATTTCTTTCCTTAAAAAGAAGAAGATAGCCTCCAAACTGTAGCAAAAGAATAAGGAGAGGCATGAAAAGATTCAAGGAATAGAGTGAAGCTACTCTCAATCCTATAAAGATAGCAAAAAAGGAGACAAGGAAAAAAAGTAGAATGCTAAGGTGGAGGAGGAAGAAAGAAGAATCGAAAGAAAAACGAAGCAAGTTTATGTTAGAGTGATAAACAAGGCGGAATAAGATTTCTTGAAAAATAAAGATAAAAAATAGCGAAGTGAAAATAAGAACCGAATTCGCTGCCGACGAAATAATAAGAGAGGATTTTCTCTTTTTGCTCTCCAGAAGACCTCGAGAATAGACAACCAAGGTGCCCATGATCAAAAAGAGGAAGAAAGAAGTGAGGAAAATATCGCCTGGAGATTTGGTGAGATCCCAGAGGGAGAAAAAACTTGCTGAAGAGGGAGAAAAGATAGGAAGAGATTGGATTTTTCCCAAATTGCTTAAAGGAAAAAAAATGAACCTTAGCCCGATTAAGATCAGGATAATGAGTAAGCCAGGCAAAGGTTTTCTCTCCCTGTAAAAAGAGGGGGATTTGACAAAATGGATGAGAAGGGAGAGAAGCGAGGTCCCGAGGAGTAGATAAAAAACAAGAAGAAAATTTTCTTTCTGGCTAGAAATTTTTGCTGGAAGAGCTGGAGAGCTTAGCGTTACGGTAGCGACTATTTTGTTCTTTTCGTTCCTCAAGGGGAAAAGCATCGGTTGAATCTCATCCTGAAGCCTTGGCTGTCCGAGGTATTCGTCCTTGTGCCGAGAGAAGAGTTTTTCAAGTCCTGAAACATCTTCTCGAAAATTCCAGTAATAAATAGCGCAGTTGTTCAGAAGCCTTGCTTTTAAGAATTGATATTCCTTTAAGTACGGGGCTTTGAATTGAGGTGAGAAGGCTAAAAGGCGATAGAAAATAACATATTCATCTTTTCTCACTTTCTGAAGAGAAACCATATAGACAGAGGCTTTGTACTGGATGAGGAAAGAAGATTTTTGCTGGAGAAAATTGACTTTTCCTCCCTCAGAGAATAGAGCCTTCATCGGGTCAACGACGTTGCCCAGCCACAGGATGAGATCTCCTTCACTGTTGATGTAGCTGATCCCTTCTTTTTCTTTGTTCAAGTCTAGTTTTTTGAACAGATTGAATATTTCCTCTTTTTCTCTGGGAAAAGGAGAATCTAAGATTAATTTTTGTTTCTGGTCTATTTCGCTAATGATGTTCGAAAATTCGCTTTTAATCGCCTTGGCCTGGCTTCTCAATTGGCCCAGGCTTTTCTGATAGTAATTTGAAGAAACGAAGGCGGGGAGGAAGAGGGAAAGAATCAAAATAACTGCGGAGAGTATGGTTCCGAAGAGAAATCCATAAAAAAATCCTTCTTTTTTTATTGATCCTCTAAAGATATTCAAATTTTCCCTGCCTTAATTTCTATTATTTTCCAGCTGTTTTTGAGATTTTCATTTTTCAGACTTTGCCTAAAGGAAGGATCACTGTTTTTTTCTTTTATTAAGTAAAAGAAGATATGAATGACATACTGGTCATTGTTTTTGTTGTCCCGAAAAGACCACCTGGCTTTAAAGATAAAGTTCTGATTTTCAAGGTTAGAAGGGAGGTCTTTTTCTGAATAGAATTCAAAGGTGGTGAAGGCGGAAAATATTTTTCGGAAGAGAAAGTATGCTTGTTGGTTAGAAAGCTGGTCTGAAAAAGAAATAGGTTCGGGAAGCGAAATATTTATAGAACTCTTGGCTGAGAAGAGAGAATAGAGAATTTTAGGATTGTTTTGGAGGAATGCTTTTTCTATATCTTGAGTTGTTGTGGGAAGGAGGGAGACGAGTA
>SOIV01000065.1 GCA_004377005.1 Candidatus Aminicenantota bacterium
TACAAGCCGTATCCAAGTTAGCTAGTCTTTCTTTTAATTTTTTAAAATCCATGGTCCCTCCTTAGGATTTGATTTTTATCGGTTTTAAAATACCTCTTTCTTGACATAAATAGCAGTTATTTTTATATATGTCATTGTGGCGGTGAAAACAAGTAAATTCTGTTGGTAAATTTTTTCTACTTGATACTAATTTAAGTAAATGTATAATAGGGAAGAAAATAAATAAGTTCAGCATTCATTTTTTTTGACTAACATGGATTATTCACGAGTCGATGTTGCAGCAGATGCAAGGCGTCAGCCCATGAAGCTGTGGTCCTCCACTGCGAATGGGCTGCAACGAAGCAGATGCGGTGAGATCGACTCGCCACCAGGGAAAAAATGCCGATTAATATAGATAGCTTCTTTTCGAATAAGTGTTTATCAGGATCTACAGCAATATCAGGATATCTTTTTGATATTGCTGTAATTGCAGAAAGTATCGGCATTTTTTATGAATAATTCAGGCTAATCGGCTTAATAAATAATTTAAACCTAAAATGTTCTCTATTTAAAGGAGGGCCCATGAATCGCAAATTTACTTTTATTGTTTTATTGATTTTAGCTTTGGTGTGGATTAATCAATCAACGTTATCAGCACAGACCTCCGGTGATTTAAAAAGGATGAAAAAAGAGTGGCTGTTTTTGAATTTGAAGACAAAACCGATCATCGTGTACGCTGGTGGACCGGACAATCTGTAGGCCGCGGAATGGCAGATATGTTAGTAACCAGTTTGGTTAAATCAGGCAGATACAGAGTTATTGAACGCCAGGAAATCGAACAAATTATTAATGAACAGCAACTCGGGCAAAGTGGAATGGTAACAGCCCAGAGTGCAGCAAAAGTAAGTCAATTGCTCGGAGTAGAGATAGCAATTATTGGGAGTGTCACTGAATTTGGTCAACAGAGATCAGATACGGGGGGAAGAGTCAAAAGAATCGGTGTGGGAATTTCTAAAATGGGCGCAACCGTTGGTCTTGATATTCGATTTATTAATACCTCCACAGGGGAGATTCTTACAGCAGAAAATATCAGAAGGCAAAAGTCAAAAAAGGGTTTATCTATCAGCACTCCCAAATTCGATTTTAGAAACAAAAATAAATTTGATGATTCTCTTGTAGGCAAAGCAACCAGGGAAGCAATCGAAGACATTATGAAGTTGCTTGATGACAAAAGCACGGCTATTCCCTGGCAAGCTAAGATCATTACAGTAAAAGACAACACAGTATTTATCAATGCAGGATCTGAAGCGGGCGTTCAAGTCGGCGATGTGTTTTATATCTATTCAGAAGGTGAAGCATTAATCGATCCAGATACGGGAATATCTCTGGGGTCTATTGAAGCAAAAATTGGTAAAATTGAAGTAACTAACAATAATCTTGGCAATGGCAAAGCATCTCAGTGTATTATAAAAGAAGGAGAAGGATTTAAAAAAGGCGATCTGGTTCGTATCAAGTAACTAGCCTGTTATTGACAATTTTATTTATGCTAGTTAACGGTTAATTATTAAGGTTCAGCGTCATTAAAACCAGCAAAACATTCTGTTACTTTTCTTACCACATATTCTATAAGATTATCTTTAAAATTATCTTTTCATCAAAAGGCAAAGAAGCTATATACGGCGAAAATTCCATCAAACTACTGGAGATCATTCAATAGGGTTAAAGGGATATGTCTTCCCCAAGAAGGAAAGGTTTCCATCAGAATCAGCAATGATGGCGCCGTAATCCGGGTATTTCTCCAGGATTTTTTCCGGCTCCTGGCTTACAAACAGGGCCGTTGAGAGAGCATCACAAATAAGGGTCTCAGGCCCGCAGACTGTTACACTCTGCTTGCCTTGAGCAGGGTATCCTGTGCGTGGGTCAAAAACATGATGGTAGCGAATCCCGTTTTTTACAAAATATCTTTGATAATCGCCAGTTGTAGCTGCTCCAAGGTCTGAGATTGATAAAACACCAAGGAAGCCGCTTTCTCGAGGATGTTTTAGGCCGATATTCCAGGATTGATCACTGGGATTGTTTCCCCAGCAGTAAAGGTCGCCTCCAGCGTTAATAAATCCGCTTGATATTCCCATCCGGACTAAAGATTTTGAAGCAAGGTCTATCCCAAAACCCTTGGCAATAGCTCCCCAATCAAGTCCCACGCCTGGCATAAGAATAAGAGTCGCATTTCTCTCTTCTATCTTTTCCATCCCGATGAGCTTTAAAGCAGATTTTATTTGCTCCGGAGCTGGCACAACATAGGATTTATTAAAAAATCCCCAAATCCGGGATAAAGGGGCCACTGTGATATCAAAACATCCGTTGGAGTCTTGATAAACTTTTAAAGCTCTTTGGAAAAGATCTAGAACGAGAGGAGATGAATAATCATCAGCTCCAGGTGAAAAAAGGGATTCAATTTCAGAAAATACCCGTTGCACTTCTTCTTGAGCGGATTTAAACGTGGAGGAAGAACAGAAGATATTTATCTCACAGATGGTATCAAAAGCAAGGATTGTTGATGTGTGCCACCTCTCCTTTACACCACAACCTGGGAGAAGAATGAGAGAGGCAAGCAGAAGGATGCAGAGTTTTCTAGCCAATGGATGTATCGATATAACGGGAACCTTTTATTTCTAAGAGAAAATGGTTTGGGACGCAGATAATCCGTTCGCCAGCAAAAGATACCGACGGAGAATGGAGGCAGATTTTATGGCGGCAGGATGATTCTGGAACCCAGGCTTTTCCATCTTTGACTCTGAGAGTTATTTTTCCTCCTCTAGTTCTGTAAGATTTGGTGACATTTTCCTGCAATGAAATCATCTCGATCTTGCTTCCTTCCTTGTACACAGAAACATATTTTCCAGAGAAGGGATGAGACTGCCTGCTTTTAAATGAAGCTATTGTCAAACAGGAGGAGCGTCGTTGATTTTTATTCATTTCTCTCCAGAGAGAGTAGAGTTTACGAGATCTTATATCCCAAATTTTTCCTTCTTTTACTAAAGTAAAGGAAGGCAAAGTTTTTTCGTGAAGAGGGCTGAATGAAAGAGTCAAATCAGCCTGGATGGGTGTTTGAACATATGTTAAGCCCCTCTGAGAGAGAATTCGCCCTAGATCATTCTCATGGGGATGAGAATTGAGAAAAGCAAAGCTGTGTCCGTAGTTTGCGATGTAATTATGCAATTCTTCAAGGATTAAAGGGAAGAACTCTTCAGGGTTGTCTTCTATAAGATAAAGCTCGCAGCCACTTTTCCTCTTTTTTGCTGCAAGGAATAGAGGTGTGAGAAGAGGAGTTATAATCACTTTTTTAAAAAAATCACGTCTCTCCATTGCCGTCTCCTTCTTTATTATCTTGATAAACTCACCGCTTAGAATTCTTATCAAATTTTCAGAAAAAGTCAAATAAAATTGAAGTATTGACACACCTTCTAAATCTGTATATTTTAATTCTGATTAACCTGAATCATTCATGAAACTGCATATTTTAAAAAGAACTCTGGGATATCAAGAGGATTCAAGGAAGGAATAATATGGAATTATTTTCTTATTCTTCATTATATTTTAATAGAGCAAAATCTTGTATCTGTGAATGTTTCATAGCAAAACCTGTGCTTTTCAATCCAAAATGTAAGGTAGGGGAAAGATGCTGAAAAAAACATTATTTTATCTGGCATTATATCCAACCCGATTGCCAAATTATACTACGACTCAATTAACTTCTCTTGTCGTTCTGAGGATTCTGATCGGTTGGCATTTTCTTTATGAGGGTATCGTTAAAGTGCTTAATCCTTATTGGTCCTCGGCTGGGTTTCTTCTAGAGACAAAAGGGATATTTTCAGGCCTGGCTACGTCGATAGTAGCGAGCCCCGCAGCCTTAGGAATAATTGACTTTTTAAATATGTGGGGATTGATTGTTATTGGATTGGGATTGATAGCAGGATGCTTGACTCGCATTGCAAGTATTTCCGGAATTGCTCTTTTATTTTTATATTATGTTTTTAATCCTCCGTTTATCGGGTATACATACTCAACTCCTGTTGAAGGAAGCTATCTAATCGTTAACAAGAACTTGATAGAGATGTGTGCCTTGTTTGTACTGACAATATTTCCTACAGGAACAATCATCGGATTAGACAGGTTGATTTTTTTAAAAAAGAAACCTGAATAAAAAATTCTGAAAATATTTTTTTTGGAGGAATTCGAATGAACCAGAAAAAAAAGAAAAAATCCTCTGATAGGACGGGCAAAAAGCCTGCCAAAAAGAAAAAGGTAACCGGTAAAATAAGCAAAAAACTCATCAACAAAAAAAAGATAACGGATAAGATAAACCTAAAACTCACCAAGAAAGAAAAGATGACAGATAAGGTAAGCAAAAAACCCGACAAAAAAGAAAAAATAATTGGTCGGGAGAGCAAAAAGACTTCCAAAATAGAAAAGGTGAGTCTCGGGCGCAGGGATATTCTCAAAGGACTAGCGACAATTCCC
>SOIV01000033.1 GCA_004377005.1 Candidatus Aminicenantota bacterium
GGCTTGTTTACAATCAATCCACAGTTAGGGTCTTGCTGATATTGCGGGGTTGATCAGGATTGATTCCTTTTTCCTGACTCACGTAGTAGGAAAGTAGCTGCGCAACAATAACAGCGAGGAGAGGAACAAGGAAATAATTTTGAGAAGGCAGAGAAATGAGTTCATCTGAATTGAGAGAAAGAGAATCATCGGCAGGAGCTATGGCACAAATTTTTCCCAAACGGCAACTTACTTCGTTTATATGGGAGAGAGTCATGTGCACATCCTCAAGGGTGGAGAGAAACAAAACCCAATCATTCTTCTTGATTATTGCCAGCGGGCCATGTTTGAACTCAGAAGAATACATCCCTTCACACGGAATATAGGTTATCTCCTTCATTTTCAAAGCTCCTTCCAGACATGCTCCGATGCTTATCCCAAAGCCAAGGTAATAGAGGTATTCTTTTTTCGCCAAAAACCGGGCAACCTGCTGGCACTTCTCTGAAGCCAGGGATATTGTTTTCTCGATGAGAGAAGGCAATTTTTCGAATTCTTCTTCTAAATCAGCGTTTTTCTTGCCTCTGATTTCTTCTAATCTCAGTGCTAAATAAAGAAAGATAATCACTTGATTGGTGAACGTCTTGGTGGCAGGCACACTGATTTCTATATTTGAAAGAAGAGGTAAATAATTTTTAACTCTAAGCTGCAGAGAAGAACCGAGAACATTCACTAGAGCAAAAATTTTCTTCGCCTTTTTCTCTTCCAAATAATTCAAAACACTCACAACATCCTTTGTCTCCCCACTCTGAGAAACAAGGATATATGTTCCTTGAGAGAAGTCTCCATGACCTAAGAACTCTTTGAACGCGCCAGCAACTACAGGGACTGCTTCTATTCCTGAAATTTTATTCAGATAATACGCACCAAGAACACAGGCGTTATAAGATGAACCTGAACCAATAAGATATATCCTGCTTTCATCCTTTAATTCACGGCAGAATTCATCCATCTTGCCTGGCTCTTTCAAAAAGTTGATCAAGGCTTGAGCTCTGTCTGGCTGTTCATGAATCTCCTTGAGCATAAAATGAGGAAACTTTCCTTTTTGAGCCTCTTCAATTTCAATAGAACATTTGTAAGGTTTTCTATCGACCTCCTCTCCTGAAGAGAGTTTTCTGATACGATAGTGATTCCAGGTATATTCAATATACTCCCCATCATATATTGGAACGATTGAATCTGTGAATTGAATGATCGATGGCAAATCAGAAGAACAACAGATGAAGTCACTGCCTATTCCAAGAAAAAGAGAAGAGTATTTCTTGACACAGTACATTTTATTGGATTTATTCTGGGCTATAACGTAGGCATAATCGCCTTTAAGAACGGTATCTGCCTCCTGGATGGAAGCACCCATGTTCTTTTTTTGTTTGTATCCTTCCTCAACAGCATGGACCACAACTTCTCCGTCGTTTTCGCCTCGGAATGCATGTCCTTTTTTCTCATAATGCCTAATTAGTTCTTTGGTGTTAATTATGTTTCCGTTGTGAGCCCCGACTAAATCCTTTGTGCAATCAAAGTGAGGCTGAGAATTTTGCTTGGAGGGAGGACCAAAAGTTGCCCACCGAAGTTGGACTATTCCTTTGTACCCTTTGAGTTTTTCAAAGTTATATTTTTTATTGACTTTTTCAATGTCACCAACATCCTTTTTTAATTCTATAGAATTTTGGCTAAAAGCTGCCATCCCGACAGAATCATAACCCCTGTATGTAAGCCTTCTGCCTGCCTGAAGAAGGATCTTCCCTAAATCTTCTCTAAAATCTTTGAAAACGATGCCAAATATTCCACACATTTTATATTAAAGAATATTCGTTCATCCTTTATAAAAGCTCTGGATGGATGAGACGATGAAATCTTGCTGGTCTGATGTTAATTCTGGGTAGATGGGCAAGGCCAGAACCTCTCGTGCTGCTTCTTCGGCCACAGGAAAATCTCCCTCCTTATAGCCGAGATAAGAAAAGCATTTCTGAAGGTGGAGAGGCAAAGGATAATAGATAGCAGTGGGGACATTCTTTTCCTGCAAGAATTCCTTTAGTCTATCCCTTTTTTCCGCTCTTATGACATATTGATGATAGACATGGTAATTCTTAACACCTTTATCTTTATACAGGGATTCAGGGATTTGTATCAGCCCTTCTTGCCCTAAGCCTGATTCCTTGAATATCCCATCATAGTAAGAAGCTTTTTCTATCCTCTTATGCTGCCAGGTCTCTAAATATTTGAGCTTGACACTGAGTATAGCAGCCTGGAGCGCATCGAGACGGAAATTGCCGCCGAGTATTTCATAAAAATATTTATCTCTGGATCCGTGCACCCTCAACATCTTAAGCTTCCGGGCCAGGCTTTCATCATTCGTCAGAACCATTCCTCCATCACCAAACGCACCTAAATTTTTCGAGGGAAAAAAGGATAGAGCGCCAAAATCGCCCATGGCACAGGCTTTCTTTATCCCGGAAGGCGACGGATATTCCGCACCGATTGCCTGAGCTGCATCTTCAATCACGGATAAATCATACTTACTGGCAAGATTCATGATTGGAGTCATATCAGCGCACTGCCCGTAAAGATGGACAGGAATAATTGCTTTTATTTTTAGACTCCGATGTTCTTTTAATTGATTTTCGAGCAATTCTTCAAGCTTTTCTGGGCTTATGTTACAGCTCGTCTTATCAATATCACAGAAAACTGGTCTCGCTTTAAGCCTGGCAATCGCGCCAGCAGTGGCGAAAAAAGTGAAAGGAGTAGTGATGACGGCATCCCCCTCCCCCGCATCAAGAGCCATTAGAGAAACAATAAGCGCATCAGACCCAGAAGAGACTCCTGTAGCGAATCTCGTTTCGCAGTAGGCAGCTATTTCTTTCTCCAGGTTTTCAACCTCAGAACCTAAAATGAACTTTTGGGATGAGGCCACTTCTAAAATCTTTTGATTGATTTCCTCTTGAATGCTCTGGTATTGAGCCTTCAAATCTAAAAACGGAATGTTCATCTCTTGCTTCACCTTTTTCCTTTTAACCTTGTGTCCATTGGAAAGTATTATTTAAGAACCTTTTTCAATTTTTCCTTTTCAATTATCAATTGGCCTTGATAAGTTACATAATTGAGAAGGATGATTACTCTTTCTTTTGCAGTGAGTTCTTTTTTAAACATTCCTCTTAAGCCTTTCAGAGGGCCTTCCATAACTTCAATCTCATCGCCGACTTCAGGTTCTTCTCCGTATTTATAAAGCTCGATGAGGCCGTCTATTTCCCTGGATTTGATCTCACGGATTACTTCTTCAGGAATAGTGGTGGGAGCTTCCCTGCTTCCGACCACTCTTTTTACCCCTCTTGTGTATTTCACAAGCTGGTATTGTGCGGGAAAATCAAAATAGACGAATCCGTAGCCAGGAAAAAAAGCCTTTATTTTGTTCTCATCCATGTATTTGGGATTGTAAATCTCGATTCCTCCCTCAGTAAACAATTTCTCAACCTGAAATTCCTTTTTAGGCTTCGTATTAATGACATACCAGTTTTTCATCTGTTCCTTATCTCTATTTATAATTTAATTTAAAAAATTATAACCGTCGAAAGCAAGCAAAGTTTCTTTCAGAAAACATATTCTACATTCTTTGTTAAATTAATCAAGCAAGTCAAAAACACGGTAGAAATCAGGGCGCCTATCCTGGAGGAAGTGTTTTTTGGCATGAGACTGGGGTATCTGCTGAAAATCGCAGTCTGCATACAGGATATGATCCTCTTCCTTCGGGGCCTGGGCAATAATGCGCCCATGAGGATCGACAACAAAAGATTCTCCTGCGAAATGAACAACATCTTCTTTTCCGACACGATTGACAAGGGCAGCATAATATCCATTCTGAAAAGCGGCAACCTGAAGTTCCGCTTCAAAAATTCCTTCGGTCCATTCTCCCAGAGCTCCTGCCTGAGGAATAACAACAATTTCAGCCTCTTTAAGGCCCAAACACCGCATATATTCGGGAAAATGACGGTCATAACAAATAGCTATTCCGACACGTCCTACTTTTGTTTTATATACAAAATTTATATTCTCTCCGGGAGTATAATACCCCTTCTCATAAAATCCGGGCCCTTCCATGATATGGACCATGCGCGTTACCCCCAGGAGTTTTCCATCTGCATCAATCACCGGGGAAGCATCATAGGTCCTCTCCCCATCTCTTTCAAAAAGATTCAAGACAACAACAACGCCATATTTCTTGGCAAGCTTGGAAAATTGTTCTGTTGTTGGACCAGGAATGGACTCGGCCATTGCTAAATATTCTTGATTTGAGGGGATTTGGGGTAAAAACGTAGAAAAAGCTAATTCAGCAAAGGCAACTAATTTTGCTCCAGAGCTTGCAGCCTGATGGAAAGAGTCGATTCCCCGCTTGATATTTTCCTCATAATCTTTCGTCGCATGCTGTTGGATTAAAGC
>SOIV01000281.1 GCA_004377005.1 Candidatus Aminicenantota bacterium
GAAAAGCATTCTGTGAATATCCAGATGACCGAATCGATTCTAAGGTCTCTCTCGTAAGATAGAGTTTTTATTTATCAATTTTGATCACTTGATGGACAATATTCCAACCATCCAATTTCAAATATGCTTCTTCTCCAACAAGTTCTGATTTTTGAAATTCAACCGTTAACTCCTTGGTTTTTCCTGGTAAAATACTGAAATAGTTATCACTCCAGAAACTTGGCAGGACCTCTTCACCTTCTTTCCCCTTGCGAATACTTGGATTTACGAAAAAGGCAAGATTATTAGAGGGATTCACCAATCGAATTTTCGAAATAATTAACTCACTATCTTCTTCTTTATCGATCTCAGCATCTAGTTTTACCTCAGGAAGCTCTGAGAGAGAGGTGAAATCTTCACCCGCAGCCAACCAATAAAAATTTTCAGAGATGAGATTTCCCTCCTTATCATTCAATTGTAGCTCCGTAAAATAAACGTCAACTTCAAATTTTTCAGGTATGTCTATACTGAATATTTCTTCTGAAGTATTTGGGCCTATATTGATTCTGGTCTTCTTGTTCCAGATTCTTTCTATATTCCTTGAATAGACATTGACTATTGCCAACAATTCCTTTTTTGATTCGAAATGGTTATTAACCACTGAAACACTTAAATCATCAATATTTAGCTGAATATGCAAAGGTTCGCATGCTTTTTTTACATAGTAGAATCCTGCATTTGGACAAAGATACCAGTCATAAAGCTGCCAAGCGACACTCGGCCAAGCCGGGTTTATCTTCCAGAGAAGAACACCAGCCACTCGATTCATGGCATGATTCACTGATTCAAAAATAGCACGGTAATTTTCAGCGTTAACCAACTGGCCTTTTTTCATATAATCTTCAAGATCTTTTGGTTCACCATATCTTTCACGAATTGCATTATCATATAGGCTGTACTTTCCGTTTCCCTCACAGGCATCGTGATAGCCCCAGACATGATTTAAAGGGAATTTAATATCTGCATCTGCGGTAAGATCAGGAATAAACTTTCTTAAGCTTTCCAAAGTGGGTAAAGAGGGAATACCCACTTCATTCTTGAACAGCCAATCTTTCCCTCCGTCCACTTTACTATAATAATCGCGTGGATTTACCCAATGATATGGCCCTCCGGAATAGGTGCCCGCCACCTGATTATCCGGCCAGGCAAGTC
Organism: Candidatus Aminicenantota bacterium; assembly: GCA_004377005.1. Lineage (GTDB taxonomy): Bacteria > Acidobacteriota > Aminicenantia > Aminicenantales > Aminicenantaceae > SOIV01. The sequence goes on from SOIV01000281.1 coordinate 1,192, forward strand.
CCCACCCTTCAGGAGGCTCCCTATAACCTGAGGAAGGGATAAACGGACGAGTCCCATCTAATTTCGCCAATATCTCTTCTCTCAAAGGAACATAAATTTCTTCACGAGGATAACCTTCATTACCTGCCGTCCATACCAAAATGCAGGGATGATTACGCAACTTTTTAACGACATCAGCAGCGTTCTTTAGAAAAACATCTTCGTCATAGGGATAATCCTTACTGCCCTTGTCCCATGTTCCCTGGCAATCACCCGTGATCCAGAAATCATGCCACACAAGCAGTCCTAATTCGTCACAAAAGGTAAAAAAATCTTCTGGCGGTGTGATACCACCCCCCCATATCCGTACGATATTCAGGTTGGCTTCCTTCGAGAAACGCAGCTCATTATATAGTTTTTCCGGATTGCGGTTAAGCATCATATCCGGCACCCATGCTCCACCCTTCAATAATATTTTTTGACCATTCACAAAAAAATCCCGGCGAGTCCATCCTCCCACCTTCTTAACTTTGCTACTAACTTCTCGTATTCCAAATATTTTTCGCTCGCTGTCCGCCTTTTTCCCATCTATCTCAAATATTAAATCCAATTCATAAAGATTCTGATCCCCCTGTCCATTTGGCCACCAAAGTTTTGGGTTTTTAATCAGCAGTTCACCGCACGATTCTTTGTCAAACTGAATCTTGGAAACCTGGTGAGGTGCTAATTCAACTGTTTTATTCAGGACAATCTCATCGCCCTTGAAATTTTCAGGAACGATCTTTGCCGTTAATGTACCTTTAATTGATGATTCTGTTAAATTAATTATTTCAGTTGTAACATTTAGTTCAGCCTCTGACGTACTTGGCAAGGGTAAATCTGAAATGACAAATGGATCTCGAATGCACACCGGTCCAGTTGCCGAAATGTATATGTCCTGCCATATTCCCATATTTCTATCACGAACGGCGGGTATCCAATCCCATCCTACAGAACACTGCATAGTAACGTTTTTGCCAATGTCTCCGGTTGGTCCTCCATTCGGTCCGAATGGGCCAAAAGCTTTGAGCTGAGGTTCAGCCGGCAGACCAGGATAATCAAGAGGGTAGATCTTGATCGCAAAGGTATTTATCTCTTCAATGTTTGTAAATTTCGTAATATTAAAAATCCATTCTCCGAACATACCAACGACCTCTTTTGAATCGGCAATCAAACGTCCGTTCAGCCACACTTCAGCCCGGTAGTTAATTCCTTCTAAATTAAGCCAAATTACCTTTCCTGCAAACTCTCCTGGTAATTTAAACTGGGTCCAAAACCAGTAGGGATCAGCCCAGGGATTCCTCTTGTCAGGCAAATGGCTGTATTTTTCCAGATTATGTTCACGATTAAACTCGTTTGAAGCATCCGGTATTTTCATATTATTCAGGCCAACATAGGGATCAGGATAGGCACCATTCTTCACCAGAGCTGTTAAAACTGTTGTAGGAATGTTTATCTTGTACCAATTTTCGGGTCTAAACTCACCAGAAGATATTTTTTTTCCATCTTCCTTCACCAAATAGGATGATTTCAGGCACCAATTTTCTTTGAGAAATATCTTCTTCTCATCCGCGATAGCGGCAGAGATACTGCCAAGTATAAAAAACAAAAAAAGTACAGAAAGGATTTTGTTTTTTTTCCCTTTACTCATCTGACACTCTCCTCGAAAATATTAAGATTAAAAGAATTCTAATAAACTGCTTGCTCTAAATCAATTCCCTCATTGCTTCGTTATTAGATTGACCTTGGAAATATCTAAAAATATCTAAACATATATCCATTTTATTTTATGCTCGATTGTCTTTTGGGTGATATCAGAGGAAGTGTAACACTTTTATGTTCAAAAAATGTAAATTCGAGGCAACACCCTTCCGGTAAAAAATCATTAGAAAAATAGGTTGACTTAACTCTATGCTTCAGAGGAGGAGCGAGTCTATTTCACGCTCCTGTCCAATTTCAAGCCAAGCTTTTCATAAAGGCTTCGCCTGGCTTTCTTATCATTTTCCAGAATTTTCCGTGCATGAATAGCTACCGATTCGGCAACCCGGCGTGGAACCACTATAACACCATCACCATCAGCAACCACAACATCTCCTGGACAAACTAGAACTCCTCCGATTGAAACTGGCCGATTGACCGATTCCAGCATATTGCGGCCCGGTCGCTCCCCCCGCCCTTCACCCCGAAAATACAGAGGGACCTGTTCGAGAACAATCTCATCCGTGTCTCGGGCGCGTGCATCTGTCACTACACCCACCGCGCCACTCGCGTACCAGCTCAGGATATTGAAAGAACCAATCGAACCAATATCTGCATCTTCCACATCATCGATTACGACGACATGGCCGGATTTAATGATAGAAATGAACGCTTCCGAGGAGCAGTTGGTATAGAAGTTACTCAGCCATGAGCCAAAGTCTTTGTTCGCATCAGGCCTATTAGATAGATTCGAAGGTACGTAACGCACAGTTAAGGCAATCCCACGGAATTGATGTTTTAAAGTTTCCAAATCCTTCCAAGCCGCACGAATCTGTGGATTCACTAACCCCACATTTTGAAGTCCAATTCTGTCCATGCCGTCCGACACATCAGCCACTCTCAATCCCTCGTACAGTTTTAAGATCCGTTCATTTTCCTCCTGAGAGTATGTTGGGACTCTGATAAAGTTGACACCCTTCTCTAGATGCTCCGAATTGGCAATTTGACCAAAGACAAGCATCGGGCCCATCAGAATAATACATAAAATCTTAATCACCATAATTTCTCCTCCTTGAGTGTAGTTTAATACGTCTATGGATGATTCACGCCTGATTTGTGGACTCCTAAGCTTTTAAATACACTGTCCTGCGATCATTTGCTCTGAATTATCAATGCGACTGGGATTGAGGGCTTGCGTCCTTATCAAAAACTAACACATGAGGGATTAGGGCATTTAAGAGTCCCATATCCCATTCGTCATTTTCAATATCATAGATGCCAAATCCAGCGCCAAACTCCCAATAAGCCCAGCTAATATCTCTTTTTTCTGCTTCCCTTGCCAAAAATCGAGTCCATCTGATTCTTGACTCGTAATCTGCTTTATAATAAGCACCAAACTCACCCATAAACAGGGGGATTTCATTCCTGGCTGCCCATCTTACTGCTTTATCTAAGTCGTTTGTGATGGCGGACATTTCTGATTCTGTCCCTTCCCATGTTGTTCCTAGCCACGAATCGCTTCCTTCAACCCATTCTGCGCCTTGATGAGTGAA
>SOIV01000263.1 GCA_004377005.1 Candidatus Aminicenantota bacterium
TTGATTTTTTGGCAGAAAAGAATAAACTATAAATCTTTCATGGAGATAAAAAATGAAAGGAGAAAACGTGAGTCAATGCAAAATATGCGGCAAAAATATTGACCCTAAAATTCCCTTTTTCGTCATTTCCTTCAACAAAGAAGCTATCGAGAACGGAACCAAGAAAATAATCCAATCCGAGAAAGGAGCTTCTATCTGTGAAGAATGCGGCAAGGAAGGTTTTACCTCAGTTCTCAGGCACCTGAAGCTCATCCATGATTCTGATACTGAGCTCAATCAAAAGATGCAAGCCATAGAGGAATCAATCAATATGGAAGCTTTGATGAAAGAGTTTGGAATTTCAGGAGAAAAAGTGGGAACTAAGAATCAATATCTGGCAAAATGTCCCTTCCACGATCAAGAGGCATCTTTCTTAATCGACGCAAAGACAAAGGAATATTTTTGCTTCTGTGAAGGATTGAGAGGAGATGTTTTTAGCTTCGTCATCAATTACGATAGAGACGTCAACCATAAACACATGACTTTGAAACAGGCCGTTGATTATCTGATGGAAAAATTCCCGATTCAATAGCTTGCACTCTTCATAATATTACCCTGATAAAGTCTAAAAGGAGAAAAAAGATGCGATTTAAACGAGCTCTGTTAATTTTCGCTATTTTCTTTTTGTTTGCCGGAGTAACCTCCCGTTCCCTTGCTGATGAAGGCATGTGGATGCCACATCAGATGAAAGACCTCAACCTCAAGGATTTAGGTCTTAAGATGAAACCAGATGACCTTTACAAAAAGGACGGAACAGGCCTGATGAGCGCAGTGGTCTATCTGGGTGGCGGGACTGGAGGATTTGTAAGCCGCGAAGGCCTTATTCTGACAAATCATCATGTAGCTTTTGGTGCCTTGCAGCGAGCTTCTACTGAGAAAAAAGACCTCATTAAAAACGGGTTTATTGCCTGGGGTAAAGGCGAAGAAATCTCTGCCAAAGGATACATTGCGGATGTTCTTTTAGGATATGAAAAGGTGACAGATGAGGTTTTATCCAATATAAGTCCTCAAATGACTTACATGGAGAAATACAATGCCGTCGACAGGGCAAAGAAAAAATTGATTGCCAGAGCAGAAAAGGAAGGAAAAGACATCCGTTGCAATGTGGCAAGCATGTACAGCGGAAATGAATATTACCTTTTTCGGTTTAAAAGAATAAAGGATATTCGACTCGTCTACGCCCCGCCGCAGGATCTCGGAAATTTTGGCGGGGACATAGACAATTGGATGTGGCCTCGACACACATGTGATTTTGCGTTCTTAAGGGCTTATGTTTCAGAGGATAATGTTGGCGTTGATTTCAGTCCAGACAATGTCCCCTATAAGCCAAAATCCGTATTGAAGATCTCTATCGATGGTTTCAAAGAAGGAGATTTTACTTTTGTCATGGGATATCCTGGAAGGACATACAGAAATTATACTCTTTCAGAACTTCAATTTGATATGGACACCATGTTGAAAAGAATGGAAATCTATAAAGATACTATCGCCTTCTTTGAAAAGGCTGGAGAAGAGTCGAGAGAGATTCAAATCAAATATGCACGTTTGATTACAGGGCTCAATAACTCTCTGAAAAATTATCAGGGAAAAATTGAAGGCATGGGGAAAATATCTGTCGTTGACCGGAAAAAATCCCAAGAAAAGGATTTTCTGGAGTGGGTAAATAAAGACCGGGAAAGACAGAAGAAATGTGGAGAAATTCTGGGAAAAGTAAAGAATTTTATGCAAAAATATTCCGTGTATTACTGGAAAAATAACTTACTCTCAGGACTTGTGAGTCCACATCTTGGCTCAACCCTTCTTGCCCAGGGATACAAAGTTTGGAGGACTGCCGAAGAGAGGCAGAAACCAGATATGGAAAGAGAGCCTTCTTACCAAGAGCGAGATTTGCCCTTCATCAAGATGAGAATCCAGCTTGCAGAGAAAGGTTATGACCTCAAAACTGACAGAAGTTTTTTAATGTATACACTCAAGAAACTTTTTGACCGTCCTGAAGATCAGGTCCCTGCAGCTTTTAAAGAAATCATAGGGAAACATTCGGAAAAAGCTGTGGATGATTATGTCGATCATCTCTATGATAAAACATCCCTTGCCGATCCCAAAAAAAGACTGGAGCTTCTCGACAAGAAGCCGGTCGAGCTCATGAAACTCAACGATCCCATCCTCAATCTTGCAGCTGAACTTGAAAAAGAAATGAAAGTTCTAAGGGAAGAAAAGAAGGCCCTCGATCAAGAACGTCTGGAAATGAAAAAAGTCTATGTGGATTCTCTTATGAAGCTGAAGGAAGGGAGAATTGCTCCTGACGCTAACTCTACAATTCGTTTTACCTATGGATTTGTCGAGGGATATTATCCCAAAGACGCTGTATACTATTTTCCTCAAACAGCTTTAAAGGGAGTAATCGAGAAAGATACCGGGAAATTCCCTTTTCATGTTCCTGAGAAACTTAAAGAGCTTTTTACGGAAAAAGATTTTGGCCCCTATATCGATAAAAAGCTAAAAGATATCCCGGCCTGCTTCCTCAACACCACAAACGTCACTGGAGGAAATTCAGGCTCTCCTACTCTCAACACAAAAGGAGAACAGGTGGGCATCATTTTTGATATGACCTATGAGAGCGTTATAGGAGATTACTATATCGTTCCAGAGCTGCAGAGAACTATCAGCGTCGATATCCGCTATGTTCTTTTTATAACTGATAAATTTTCAGGCGCAAAGCATATTATTAAAGAATTAGGATATTAAAACAGGCTGGCTTGAAATTCTTATTTGTAACATCTTCTTTCGTTCAACCTTCCAGAGAGATTCACGACTAAATATTAGTGTTGAATATTGCCTTTGAATTTATGTCGATTTTTGTCTATTCAAGACTATTCAATATGTTTAAAAGGAATTAATTTTATTTGAAATTCGTGTTTTTTTGTGTTATGAGTTATTCAAACAGTGATTCATCCAAAATCACTTAGGGAGGCTACTGATGATTAGGAAAAATCTCTCTCTTTTCCCTTTTTTATTAATATTTATTATTCTTCTTGCCACATTTTCTTTTTCCCAACAGAAAGGCAGTGTAGAAAAAATTGTTATTTCCAAGGCTGAAAAAACTCTTGAAGTTAGGGTTCTTTTAAGCTTTTTCACTTACTACCGTCAGTTTGAGCTGTCTGGACCTAATCGAGTTGTCATCGACTGTTTTGACACAAGAAGTATTAAGGCACCTAGCTTCCTCAGGGTGAATGCTCTTGGAGTCCGTGGAATCAGAACAGGTATGTATAAGCCTGGTATAGCCAGAGTTGTTTTTGACATGATCGATCAAATTCCCCCTTATAAAATCGAGAGTATTGAGAATGGATTGAGAATATTATTCTGGCCGGAAGAAGAAAAAGTTATTGAAGAAAAAGTAGAAATTGAAATAGAAGATGCGATTTGTGACATAAAGGTCAACCCTGTGAAGGCTAACGTGAATGATCCGATATTTGTGGATATGAGCGGCTCTAAGAATACCAAGTCCATGGAAGTAGAGGTTTTTGACAAAGAGGGAATCAAAATCACCTCCCAGAAGCTAACTCCAGATTCTCCCAAATGGGAGACAAGATTTGATAAACCAGGAGAGTATTTTTTTAAGGGAAAAGCTTTCAGCACAGAGGATAAGCCGTCTGAAAATCTCTGTGAAGCAAGAACATACATCAATTCGCCTCCTGTCAGCAGATTGGAGTGCAGCCCATGTAAAGATAGAATCCTAAAACCTATCACTTTGGATGCTACCGGTTCTACTGACCCCGATGGGCAGGTTATCAGGGTAGACTTTGAGATCACCGATGAGGAAGGAAATTTAGTCGACAGATTTACGGATAATGAAATGCCTTTTTCCTGGGAAAAAGTATTTGAAGATAAAGGCGTATATACTGTAACAGCTATTAGTACGGATGATTATGGCGCAATGTCCGAACCAGCCCTAGTTGAGGTAGTTGCCAGGAAAGGCAAAAAGAGACTTTTCATCCTGCTGGATGCAGGTGCTCTGGCTGCCCGAGGACAAGGTACATCATATTCTTGGTATATGGCAGGACGACTGGGCATAGTCTATCAGATCCTTCCCGGCGCATTAGATATCATTATCTCAGGAGGAGGAGCCTATACTACTGAAAGCGCACCCTGGAAGTCATTCTACAACGGCAGCCTGCTTCTCAATTTACACGTTGGCCCTTTTTTCATCGGAGCTGGTGCTGGTGTCACGACAGAACACAAAGAAACATTGCCAAAATCATATGGTGAAGCCATAGCTAATATCGGGATCGACATGTTTAGTATTTCTAAAACTAAATTCTCTATCCTTTTTGAAGCAGCGGGACCTGTTACGGATTTATCATTCAAAGAACACCATAAATTAATGG
>SOIV01000161.1 GCA_004377005.1 Candidatus Aminicenantota bacterium
TGTTTTAACCGAGGAAGGTTATGCCCAGCTTTTTTATTTTTTCGCTGAGGCGGTCTCTGTCTACCTTCAGGTCAGAGGCTGTTTCGGAGAGATCCCAATTATGCCTCATTAAAGCCTGATGGATATATTCTTTCTCAAATTGCTTAGTTGCTTGTTTCAAAGGTCGATTCTTGTTGAAGCCAGGAGCATGTTGTGATTCCCTGGGCTCGACAAGAAGGGAGAGATGAGAAGCCTTGATTTCTTCATCCTGAACCATAATCACAAATCTTTCAATCACGTTAATGAGTTCGCTGACGTTGCTTGGCCAGGAATAATTGAGGAAAGCTGCCATGGCCTTTTTACTCATGGATTTTTTCTTTTTGTTATACTCAATCGAAAAATATTTCAGAAAATATTCTATCAAGAGAGGAATATCTTCTTTTCTTTCTCGTAAAGAAGGAATGACCATGGGGATGACGTTCAGCTTAAGGAATAAGTCCTCTCTGAATTTTCCCTTGGCGATGAGCTTTCTTATGTTTTTGCTTGTTGCTGCGATAAGCCTGGTATCCGTAGTTATAGATTCATTTGATCCTATGGGTTCAAACTTTTGTTCCTTGATGATTCTTACCACCTTGGCCTGGGTTTTTAAGCTCATATCGCTAATCTCATCGAAGAAGAGAGTCCCTCCATCTGCGAGCTGCATTTTCCCCTTTTTATCCTTATTGGCATTAGCAAGAGCTCCTTTGACATGACCAAATAGCTCACCTTCAATCAAATCTTCAGGGATAGCTGCGAAGTTTATCTGAACAAATCTCTTGTTTTTTCTTGGGCTTTCTTGATGGATCAAGCGGGCAACGAGTTCTTTTCCTGTCCCGCTTTCTCCATAAATGAGTACCCTTCCGTTCGTTGGAGCTACTTTCTTTATCTCATCATTCAATTTTTTAATCGAGGGACTTTTTCCGATAAGATGGTGCTTCGCCTTGATTTTTTGGCGAAGCTGAATGTTTTCTTCTTCTAACCTTTTTTGCCTTAATGCATTTTTTACGGTTAAAACAACCTTTTCTAGAGAAAGAGGCTTTTCCAAAAAGTCATATGCCCCGAGTTTTGTGGCCTTTACAGCTGTTTCGACTGTGCCGTGACCCGAGATCATCACTACCTGAGGATTTTCATCCATCGTCTTTATCTTTTTCAGAACGTCAATCCCGTCCATTTCAGGGAGCCATATATCAAGAAGAATAAGGTCGAAATTTTGCCATTCGATCAGCTTTAAACAATCCTCTCCAGTATTGGCGGTTTTAATACTATAGCCTTCATCCTCCAGGATTCCTTTTAGCGAAGACCTGATGCCTCTTTCATCATCAATAATGAGAATTTTATCTTTGATCATGCTGGAATTTGGATGACAAATTTTGTTCCATGAGGATGATTGTTTTCAACATTAATGGAACCATTGTGTTCGTTAATAACCTGATTAACAATGGCCAACCCCAGGCCAGTCCCTTTCTTTTTGGTTGAAAAATGAGGGAGAAAGAGTTTGCCTTTATCTTTTAAAGAAATACCATGACCAGAGTCTGCAATCTCAATTTTTACTCGCTGCTCTTTTTTTACAAAAGATGTCTGAATTTTGATTTTCCCTTTTTTATTCATGGCATGAATGGCATTATCAAGGATGTTGATGAACACCCTCTTCATCTGTTCAGGGTCAGTTTGGATAGGAGAAGGCACTCTGAATGAATACAGTACCTCGAATTCAATATCTTTAAATAGTCCTTTAAACAAAGAAACAGCTTGTTCGATGATTTCATGAATATCTGTAGATTGCATGTGGACTTTAGGCATACGAGCAAAATTTGAAAATTCATCTACGAGAGCTTTTATTGTTCTGGCTTCTTGGACTATAGTATTGGCTCCATCATCGATAATCTCATCGGATTTCCCCTTTTTTTTCTTTAAATGTTTAATGATTCTTTCAGCGGAGAGTTGGATCGGAGTTAAAGGATTTTTGATTTCATGGGCTACTCGCTGGGCGACTTCTTTCCAGGCTGCGATTTTTTGAGCTTTTATTAGTTGAGTTAAGTTGTCAAGCACCACGATCAAACCTGAAAATTTATTGTTGGATTGTCTCAACGGAGATAGTGATAGAGCGAGGGCTGTGTCCTGGGCGCCAGAGTTAATATTTATTTCTTTGTCAGAGAGTCTGTATTTTTTCTGAATTCCCAGCTCAATGCTCTTAGATATTTCTCCATACTTGGAGAGGCTCAGGATATCTTTATAGCTTTTTCCGATGATATTTTTTCCTGGTAAGGCCAACATTTCTCGAGCCGAGGGATTTATAGTTGTGATGATTCCTTGGGCGTCAAGGGTGATAACTCCTGTTGTTATGTTACTCAAAATGGTCTCAATGTACTTTTTTCGAGCTTCAAGCTCCGAGGTTTTTTGGGCAATGTTGTGATGACTTTCTTTGAGGTCGGAAATCATTTGATTGAAGGAATCTATGAGAATTCCAAGCTCGCCGGAGGCAGGATCATCAACCTTGACATCTAAGTTTCCTTTTGAAACATCTTTTGTTGCCTGGGCTAACTTTTCAATAGGCACCGTGATTGCCATGGCCAGGTGAAAGCCAATCCAACTGGCTGCAAAGATAATCAGCAGAGTGATAAAACTCAGCGTGATAATATAGAAAGTTTTCACTGGATTTTTTTGTGTTTTCAGCTGGCGGTATCTTTGAACATAGGAAGTTATGTTGTTGATTCTTTGAGTATAATCCTGGGGAAGGAATTTCCCGGTAACAACCAGCACTCTTCCCATATCAGGAATATCGAAAGAGAGGCCGCGGCGGATCATTTTCCCGTTTCCCATGGATTCGATACTTGTTATTGTTTCGTCCAGCTTAGCCTGTCTCACAATATCTGGCGCGAGATCTCGGTAATCATGGAGTGGGAGATTCGAGTTGAGATAGGCAAACAATTCTTCATCATCCAAGTAGACGCAAATTTCATCCAGTTTGTATTCCCTTAATTTATCTCTGGCAAATTCCCTTAAAGGCAGTTGGCTTTCAGGATTTAAAAGCTTTTGCTTTCTAATGCCTTTGCTCAATTGCCTGGCATAGTGGAGAGTGGTTTCTTCACTTTCCATAAGAAGGCTATCTGCCAGGCTTTTTGTATCATCCATTATTTTATTCAAGGGTGTTTTAAACCATTGTTCAATGTTCCGGCTGATCAAGTCACTGGCAAAAAGGAAGAGAAGAAGGGTAGGAATAAGCGACAGGGCGGTAAAGAACAGGACCAATCTTGTTTTAAAGTGAGCGCCGGCGATCTTCCTTTTTCTTTCTAAATAGAGTTTTACCAAATTCCTGATTAAGACAAAAAGAAGTATGATAAAGAGGAGGAGCACGATAAGCTGGAGAGATGCAAGGAGAATATTTGTTACTGAAGTTGAGGAAAATTCCTGTGCTTCGCGTATGAAGTATTCGATAGTAAAAAAAAGAATAATTAAGAGAATGATAATTGCCCCTATAACTCGAGGCCCTTTTTTCCTTTTATCCTCCATTTTTATATCCTGTTTATAATATTTCATTTCCCGTTTCAGTTATCCAGATCAGTTATTGTTTCCTCTTCTTGAGCGAGGAAACGCTGGTAGTTTTCCAGGGTTATTCTTAAATTTTTTATGACAGCGCCAGAAGGACCAAGCTGCTTTCCCTGCCTGTTTTTTAATGTGTATGATATTCCTCCCGCATTTCCTAAGTGGATGAGAAACTCTTCATTAGCTTTGACCATGAGTTTTTCTCCCGGCTGTTTGAGACCATCCACTTTTAACACTCCATCTGCCCAAACCTGGAGCCAAGTTTCTTCAAGAAAGGAGATTTCAATGGTTATGTTTACTTCTTCAGGTATAAATTCCGGCAAGGGTTCAGTCCGAGAGGGTGGTAACGTCATCTCTTCCTGTAGAAGTGTTGAGGCTCTGGGCTCTTCGGTAGGAGGTGATGTCTGTTTTTTCAGGAAAAATAAATAATAAAGGAAGAAAAGAAATAGCAAGAGAATAATAATCAGAGCGATGTAGTAAATCAATTTTTTTATATTTTTTGTTACTACTGGACGAGTTTTTCTTTTGATTTGTTTAGATTCCTGAGACTGCTCCAGCTCGAGGGAAGCCTCATAATACTTGTTCAAAACATAATCTTCTTCCAGTCCGATAAATTTAGCATAGGTTCTGAGGATGGCCTTGATAAAAAAATTGCCGGGAAGGATATCTAACCTGTCTTCTTCTAAGGCTTGGAGAAATCTCAGACTGATCTTGGTCGAGCTAGAAATTTCTTTTAGAGAGATACCCCTTAATTCTCGTTCCCTCTTGAGATCTTGCCCTAGAGATGCCATATTTTTAAATTTTAGGCAAAGAAGCATACCATGTCAATAAACATATA
>SOIV01000293.1 GCA_004377005.1 Candidatus Aminicenantota bacterium
CTAAAAATCAGATGAAAAATCATATCCAGAATGGTCTAATTCTTTCATTAATCTTTTCCCTTGTTTTCTTTTTGACCTTTTGCCAGGAAAAAACAGATGAAGAATTGATCCTTGAAATGATGGAAGATGTCGGAAAATATGCTGAAAAAAAGGATATGTCCAGTATAATGATAAATCTCGCGGATGATTATCACGATTTTGAGGGCAGAGGAAAAAAGGAAACACAGGATATGATTAATGAATACTATGAAAGATACAGAGGAATTGCCATCAATATGTTAAGCACACAGATAGAAGAAATTTCCTCCCTGGAGGCGTCTATTCAAACTGAAGTGGCGTTTTCCTCTGGGGCTGCTAAGGTTTTTCGCAAATTAATCAGATATTCAACCGAAAATTACCGGTTGAAGATTAAATTAATAAAAAGAAATGACAGATGGCAGATTCAGTATGCTGAGTGGAGATACGTTACCCTCAATGAACTCTTTCCTGAATCTTTATCCATTCTTAAGAAAATTTTCCCGGATCTTTAGCAAGGTTAATAAAGCATATGAAGATATTGAAAAAACATGGAGAGAATTTAACGCTGACAGCTAGAATCCTGGCGCTGTTAGGGATACTGGCGTTTTCTTTAATTAGCAGTGATAGTATTTTTGGCCTTAATACAAAGTCCAAAGAATTGTCTCTTGAAGGGATCCAGTCAACAAATAAGGAAGATGGTTTATTGGTTCATTGGACATTTGATGAAGGTAGTGGAAATGTTATAGGTGATTCTTCGAGTCATGATAATAGTGGGGTTGTTTATGGTGCTTCATGGACAACAGGAGCAGTTAATGGTGCTCTTGATTTTGATGGTATAGATGATTATGTGCAAATACCTAATTATTTTTCTCTCCCTCCTTCACATCTTGCATCGATCGGCGAAGGGTCAATATCCGTCTGGTTCAAATGCGATGGCATACCTACTGATTATGGAATTATGCCTATATTTTACTATGGCGCATATGATCCATGTCTAAACATGCCTGATGCAGCATATCAAGGACTTACCATCGAAGTTAGGCATAGCCCTATTCATCCAGAGTTAAAAAAGATTTATTTCACCTTATTTACAGACGGGTGCACATTTCCGTCTTTTTGTTTTGATTCATCGGAAGCTGTAACCGAAGGTGAGTGGCACCATTTTGTGGCAGTAGTCGGAGAAAACTATAACACCGGATATCTTGATGGGCAGGAATTGGTAAAAAAGCATTATAATTTTGGAAATTCTTCGTATTCTCAATTCTTTGTTGATGTCATTAAACATGAAACTTTATGGATAGGGAGAGGTTACTGGGATAGAAACACTGTATTTTTTGACGGCGCTATAGACGATATAAGAATATATAACAAACCACTTAGTGCTCAAGAGGTCCAAGAATTATATAATAACCAACAGACTTACACCCTATCAACAGCAGCAAGTCCCCCAGGCGGAGGGACGGTCCGCAAGGATCCTGATAAGACTTCATACGATAGTGGCGAGAAAGTGTCGCTTACAGCTACTGCCAATAAAGGATACTCTTTTGATGGCTGGACAGGGGATGTTCCCCAAGACCATGAAATTGACAATCCGCTTAGCATTACTATGGATTCGGAGAAAAATATAACAGCCAATTTTTATTCCGGAACTTCTGATGATGGCACCATCGGAAAGAACCCGGTATGCTTCATTGCAACGGCGGCCTATTGCTCCCCGTCACATCCTTATGTGAAAATTCTTCGAGATTTCAGGGACAGATACCTTATGCCCAGCAAGCTCGGTCGGACACTGGTTGACTTCTATTACAATAATTTACCTTTTGCAGCGGGTTTAATTGCAGAACACAAATTATTGAAAGTTGCGGTTCGGCTAAACCTTATACCTATTGTGGCTTTCGGCTACTCTATGCTTCATTTTGGTCCGATAATCACCGCATTTATGCTGTTCTTGATTTTCGCGCTCCCGACGTTTTTTATCAGGCTTTATAAAAGAAGGGCGAATATCTTCCATATAAGAATTGGAAAAGCGAAATAATAGATGATCATTGATGATCAACGGCAGTGAAATACAAAATTATGTAAATAGATTAGAAAAAATAATTAAAAGCGTGCCTGGACTATAAAGAAATAGAATAATAAATAGCTGAACAATGGATTTTAAATGAAGATAAAAAATAAGCCGCTTTAATGTGTTAAGTTGTGTTGATAAGCTGAGCGTAGTTTCAGAATTTTCTAGAACGCACCCGGAAATCGACGTTGTCTTTAACCCATCTCCAAAATTTGTCTTGTTTAGCCAGTTCAACACCAGGCTGTATCTGTTCTTTCCAACCTTCCATGACCTCTCCGGGGACCGTCCATATTCTTACTCGCCGCGAAGGAACATCGTCTCGCCATCGCTTGGCGACTATTGGATCCACGTAGGTGAGTCGGACGGTGACCCGCCGAGAGAGATATTCCAGCGGATCCAAATCAATCTGCTCATAAGTAGTTTTTGCCTCTCGGACTCCCGTAGCCGGAACACCGTCGGTTATGATCATGATGCAAATCGGTGCGAGGGTAAGGTTTCTATCCTTAGTCTGGGCAGCGACCTCCGCGAAGAAGGCGTTGAAGTCTGTTATTGAGTCTCTTGGTGGAAACCACTCTCGAAGAGCCGCTTCAATCTGTCTCACATCTTTGCTCTCGAGATCATGGATAGGATGGAAAGCCTTGGGCTCATTTGTTCCATGACCTCCGATCGAGCCTACGAATAGTGCCCGCAGTCCGCTCAGCTCGCCCAGTCCATTGAGGTGGCCGTAAATGTAATGAGAGAGAAAGGTCAGAGCATCATCGTAATAGCCTGATTTCTGGAAAGATCCGCTTACGTCCACACCGACAAACATGACCAATCGAGATACTTTTTCGCTGCTTGGCGGGCTGCATGCCGTAATGATTATCAAGAGGAGTGCGATTCCGGCCAGGCAGATTGATAGGTTTTTAAATTTCAACATCAAGATGGTGCTCCTTTCTTTGGCGCTAAATTTCTTGCTATGAGGATTTCCCGCGTATCCATCACATCCTTCAACTCTTTGAATGGAAGGTTGAAGATCGGCCGTGCGGTCAATAAGATCATAAAGAAATTCAAGATAACCGCCAGAACCTGAAGGATGGGTAGAGTCAGGAATTCCAGAAGTTCATTAAACTTCTTATGCAGCCATTCGATCTCATTTTTAAACTCTTGTATCGGTTGCTTCCACCATTGCGGAGTTTCTGGGACATCGGATACAAACCTCTTCTGTTCTTCTCCTGCTTGGCCTACAGGTCGACGGGCGATTATAGCTAAAAGCGGCGGTGTACCGAACTGTCCGAATAAGAACCAGGTCATACCTCGAATGGCAATCCATCCCATGCATGAAATCCCCAATGTGAAGCCAATCCCCATTCGAACACCAGTCTGCTGTACTATCCAGGGCGTGATGGCATCGACCAGCTCGCGATAAAGGAACATCACCTCAAAACCCATAACAATCAATTCGATGATTGTCATCTGGATGATGAGTTTTACTTTTTTTGTCCGAACTGCATCTGTTAAGGCTTGGAGGGCAGCAAAGCTTCCCATAATGATAACGAGCAAGAATACATACAACATAGGCATCACCATTGGAGATGACTTATCTGATCCTACAATGTCCATAAGTACTTCTGAAATCGTCGGGAAAAGGACATAGGCAAAGATCACTGCTTCAAGCATGCACCAGAACACAAGGAACACAAAGGCTACCCAGGGGACGCCGGGCCGGAAGAAACTTTTTGTCATCCGACCGGTCATCGTGAATGGAGCGGTCACAATCTGTTTGATGAATTCCACTATGAATTTTAATATGAGTCGCAGAATAGAGAACAGCCATCCGATTAGGACAACTATGAGCCGAAACATGCCGGTCCAGAAGAGCCATACCGCTCGCGCTCCATCCCACCAGGAAAGAAGCAGAGTAGTGATGAAGTTAATGCGTTTTGAGCGAAAGGGCACTGTATATAGAGAAAGTTGTGTGCACCAGATGATGCCGAGCCAGAGCAGAAGTGGGAAGAGGAGAAACAGAAATTTTCCAGCAGCTATCCAAGGCGAGGAAGAATGCAAGAAGAAATCGAGAATTGCCCTTTGCATAGGGAATATCCATGCAATCGGCATCAGGAGAACCCTTAGGATTTCCTGGAGCTGATTAGAGGATATGCTCGTAGATTGTCCTACGAGTGTCATTGATTCAAGAAGGATGATTGATATTAGCATAATGACTCATTAATATATTTTAGCCTCAGCCTTATCAATGCCCTTTTAGGATGAATCATAGGGTGAATTTGTTCCTGTTTGACTAACCTTATGAAGGGGGTTTT
>SOIV01000125.1 GCA_004377005.1 Candidatus Aminicenantota bacterium
ACTTGAATTCGTTATCCTGGAGGTTTGGCAGGTTTATCTTGATGTTATAGTAGCCGCCTTCAGCCGCAGCCTGGGCTGTGAGTCCTGCCACTCCGGCGTCGCTCAAGGAATTTTTGTTTCCTTTCAGAGCAATCTCCCTTGCCAGATCTAAAGCCTTGATACTTTTCTCAAGCACTCCAAAAGGAACAAGAGTCGCTTCTTTTAGTGCTTTTTCAACTGCCTGAGCTCTTTCTTCTTTCTGCTCTTCTGTTTTCTTCGGCAACCTGTAGGCTTCCATGAGTTTGTTAAAGGCTATGGTATCCAAATCAACGGCTCTCAGGAATTCATCCTTCAAAGACTGAGCCTTCACAGCTATTTCCTTTACATCTTTCTGGACATTTTCGTATTCTTTTTTGCCGACTGTTAGATTGGAAACCATAGAGGAGAGTGAAGCAGATAAAGCTCCGCATAAGGCTGCTGTACTTCCTCCTCCGGGAGCAGGAGAATCTATGGAGAGCTCGTTGGCAAATTCCCGTAGATTAAAGTCAAGAAGAGAGCTTTCAACTTCCTTAAACTGGTATTCAATGATTTTCTTTTGAGGATCGAAGGGCGCTACATCGTCTAAGCCGAGGGAGGAAACAGCTGTCTTTATCAGCTCTTCCTCGGGCACTCCAGGGCTTTTTCCTTGTTTGGTAAGATAGTGCCTGCCAGCCATGAGAAGAGCTTCCTTGGGTATTAAGCCCACTAATTCACTTCCCGTAACCCTTAATCCTATTTTCTCTGCTTCTTTTATGGTTTCATCGAAAACAACGTGAGGTGGAGTTATCTTGTAGTTGATAAAGTTAATCGAAATTTGAGCAATTTCATAATCTTCTATGTACCATCCAACTGCTTTAACAGCTTTAAATTTACCCGGAATCTTGATGGCTTTTCCCTCAGCATCTCTCACTATATTCCCGTCCTTATCTCTTTTTGCCCTTCCTTTCTCTCTCAGGTTGAGTGCAATTTCATGGGCAAGACGTCTGTCCCGGGTGTTTAAATTTATGTTGTAGGCGATTAAAAATTCCCTTGCACCGATCACTGTAGCCCCTGCTTTTGGATTAAAAACAGGTTTGCCGTAATCAGGAGCCCATTCAGGATCTTTCAATTTTTCAGACAAGCCTTCGTATTCGCCTGTCCTGATATTGGCCAGATTCCTTCTTTCTGGCTTCTGGGCAGCTTCTTCATACAGATAGACAGGGATTCCGAGTTCTTTAGCGACTCTTTCTCCCAACTCCTGGGCAAGTCGGATACAGTCTTCCATGGTTACACCTGAAACAGGAACAAAAGGGCAGACATCTGTGGCTCCCATGCGGCTGTGGGCTCCTTTATGCTTGCTCATATCCAAGACTTCAGCTGCTTTTTTTATCGCTTTAAACGCTGCCTCTTTTACTCCTTCGGGAGAGCCTATAAATGTGACGACTGTCCGGTTGGTTGATTCTCCGGGATCCACATCAAGGAGATTCACTTGAGGAGTGGATTTAATCTCTTTAGTGATGGCGCTTATTTTTTCCCTGTTTCTCCCTTCGCTGAAATTGGGAACACATTCAACAAGTTTCATTCGTTTTCTCCTTTTTTGATTGTGTACTGTAAAATTCCTTTGTTATCGTACACGAACACCTCTTCAAATTCTTGGATGTGATCGATGATTATGTTTTTGTCTCCTACTATGACGATCACAGGAGTAAGGAGCGGATATTTTCTGGCTGTTTCAAAAACTCTCTCTGAGCTGACGAGCATAATGTTTTCGTAGTATTTGCTCCAGTGTTCCTCTCCCAGATCTAAAGCTTCGATTTCAGAGACTCTGGAGGAGAGCTTATCAAAGGTTTGGATTTGAAGGGGGAAATTTCCGATTAAGTAGGATTTGGCCTGTTCAATCTCGGAACTTGGTATTTCCTCCTTGGTGATTTTATCGATTTCCTGCAGAATTTCCTTTATAGAAGAGTAAGTAACTTCTGGCCTCACCTTGGCCTTAACAAAAAAGACGCTGCAGTTTTTAAAAAAATCCAATTCACTGAAGGCGTAGTACGCGTATCCCTTTGATTCTCTGAGATTCATGAAGAGACGACTTGTGTGCGTTCCGCCTAAAACTTGATTCAGGACTATAAAAGGGAAGACATCCTGGCCGCTTAAAGGCGAGACAATATTTCCTAGATAAATCGTCGAATCCTTGGCTTCTGGTAGATCGATAAGGCAAATTTTTTCCTTATCGTACGGCTTAAGAGGAGGAACAGAAGGATGTTCCAATTCTTTTCTTCGCCAGGTGGAGAAGTATCTGCTTACTTTTCTTGTAGCTGTCTGGAGATTGAGATTTCCGGTGAGTACAAACAGAGAATTGTTGGGCCTGTAATATCTATCATAAAAAGATACAAGAGCTCTTTGGTTTAAATTTTTAATAACATCTTCATTAAAGGTGCTTTTTTTATAAGGATGGTTCCGGAACAGGAGGCGACCGAGCTGTCTTTCGGCCACAAATTCTGGGTCTTTATTTTTCTCTCGCAGGTCGTAGTACATTATTCTTTTTATATTTTCGATTTCCCGCCTTAAGAATGTGGGTCGAAGCATCATCTTACTCATGAGATCAAGGGCATTATCTAAAAACTCTTCCAAAAAGGTAAAAGAAAACACAGAATAATCAGGATAAGTATAGATGGAGAAGTTCCCGCCCACAGATTCTATTATTTCTTCAATTTGTGAAGAAGTGAGATACGAAACTCCGCGGCTGAGCATGTTAGCCGTAAAAGTAGCCATGCCTGGCAGCTCTCTTAGAGAGGGGCTTTCTCCAGCGAATATTATCACTTTGAGGCTTATAACCGGAAGATCATCTCGGTGGATTACCGCGACTCCCAGGCCATTAGTGAGGAATGAGGGTTTTATTTCAGGAAGCTTAAGTTCTGCAAGAGGTTCAGGATAAGGAGGTGATTTTCTAAATCTTTCCTGAGAAAGGAGAGGAGTTTCCCAGAGCAGAAGAGTCAAAAGAGAGAGAATGAGAGTGAGCTTTAAGTGGTTTCCTCTACTCATTTTATTTTGATATCAAAGACAATTTCGTTGGTGAAATATCTCCGCATAATCCTGATGAGACTATAATGATCTACCGAAAGATAATTTCCCAGCTCGTCGGGAAGATCATCGAGGCTTTTTTTAGAGAGGAAAGCCTCGGCAAGAAAAACAGCCTTATCTGCTGAAGTCGCGTATTGATTAAGAT
Source organism: Candidatus Aminicenantota bacterium (assembly GCA_004377005.1). Classification (GTDB taxonomy): domain Bacteria; phylum Acidobacteriota; class Aminicenantia; order Aminicenantales; family Aminicenantaceae; genus SOIV01. The sequence continues at coordinate 3,224 of SOIV01000125.1, forward strand.
AGTCCATCTTAAAAATATTCTTTGCTTTTCTGAGCTCTTTTTCGGACACAAGGCTTGATTTAAGTTTGTTTATTTCTGAGAATATAACTCTTTTGCTTCTCTCCGCCATTATTTCATTGCTGCTCGAGACAAATATTTTAAAGGTGGCTAGCTCTTTCCTTTTTTCAATACTTCCGCTTAGAGATCTGGCAATCCGGGTTCTTTTAATCAATTTTTTGTATAAACGAGATGTTATGCCACGCAAAAGAATATATTCAATAATTTTAAGGGGATAGAAATCCTGTGAATAGGGAGAAGCGATCCTGTAACCTATATGAAAGCCAGGCAAAGGAACAAGAAATTCTTTTGCGATTATAGTCGCTTCTTTATCTGAAGGTTTTGAAGAGGGTGGAAGAGGGATATCTTTTCCCTTTTGAATAGTATGAAAATACTTTCGGATATCCTCCTCTGTTTTCCTTTTATCAATATCTCCGGCAATAGAGAGCACAGCATTGTTGGGTGTATAAAATGTGGAGTAGAAGTCCTTAACGTCTTCTACTGTAAGATCCCTCACGTCAGCTTCGTTCCCGATAACAGGATGACTGTAGGCAAGATTGGGGTAGAGTAACCTGTCAAAAGTCAAGGAGCTTTCAAGATAAGGCTCGGTTGCTTTCCTTTGATGAATCTCTTCAATAAGTGCCCCTTTAGCTTGCTCTACGTTTGCTGCAGTAATCTCAAGAGATTTCATCCTGTCAGATTCAAGCCAGAGTACCAGGGCAAGCTGGTGGGAAGGCACTGTTTGCTGGAAAATGGTTTTGTCTTCTGTTGTTGTGGCGTTCAGGTCTCCTCCGGTCCTGCGGATAAAACTGATGTGCTGCATCCGTCCTACATTTTGTGAACCCTGGAACATCAGGTTCTCTAACAAATAGGCTAAACCTGTCTTTCCTGGCGGCTCATTAATGGAACCCACATTGTAGGCAACTGCGACCGAGACAACAGGCAAAGAATAGTCTTCAGAGAGAATAACCTGCAGCCCGTTTTCTAATTTATATTGCTTGATAGGGAGAGAAAGACGTTGTTTATCTTGACCGTGAGCAGGAAAATTCCCCAGAAGGAGAAACAGATATAAACCGAGTATCAGTAATTTGTTTTTGAATCTAAGGGCTTCAT
>SOIV01000288.1 GCA_004377005.1 Candidatus Aminicenantota bacterium
AAGCTGAAGACAGATGACTACGGTTTCTCCCTTGATGAGGACGACATTAAACAGGAATCAGAAAAGGAAAAGGAGTAGAAAGAGTCCAGAAGATTTGGATATTCATTATGGGCTTAAGATTGATTCGGGCTAGCAGCGATTGATCTTGCTTCTTGTTAGATCTTTTCCAGTTTAATAGTCAGGGGAATAAATAGTAAGCTGCAGCGAGGAGTTCCCGAGGACTCTTTCCAAGGCTTATGATTAAATAAGGCTTAACGCTCTACTTCTTGAGAGACCATGAGCAGGATTTTAACCGAGGGGCAATCGAAGGATAGACAAAGTATCAAAGTTTTAAGGGTTTCACTTTTCCTAATCGTTTTCCTTGCTATATTTTTTCTTGTCTATTGCCGGCCTTCCCCTGTTATTCTTCTCCCTCTTCCTTCGGAGATCGAAAGGATAGAGGGGTATGCTTCTCTAAGAATCTCTGGAGACCAAGGATCATCCAGGTCTAAGTTTTCATTCTTATTCCAGCTTCCCCATCAGGGGCGAATAGAAGTCTCTAATATATTGGGCAGAACCCTCTACCAGATTATTGTGGCTGAGGATAAGGCGGTCTTTATTGTCCCCTCTAAGAGAGTCTATTGGCAGGGGGAGGAAGAAGAGATTATCCGATATTTCCTGGGATTTCGGCTAAACCTGTATGAGATGATAAATCTTTTAAGCGGAAAATGGGAAGGTGAAGAGATAGGAGATGAAGGCGAGGAAAGGAAGGAGAGCTGGAGCTTTGAAAAGGATGAGAGGGGTCGAATAATGGCAGGCCAAAGAGGAGAATTTCAGTTTGAAGTCAAAGAATTCTTAGCAGATACTCCTTTTGCCCGCATTCTCATTTTTCAGCATCCTCTGAATAGGGGGCTTCTTAAGATTCTTAGAATCAACCTTAACCAGCCCTTAAAAAAAGGGGTTTTTTCTCTTTCTGTCTTAGGAAAGTATGAACGAAAAAGCTGGACTGAGATCGAAAAAATATTAGCCAATGAGAATTAAATCTTTTGCCAAGATAAACCTTGGATTAGAAGTCAGGGGGAAAAGAGAGGACAACTATCATGAGGTCAGAACTCTCTTGCAGACAATAAATTTTTTTGATGTGTTGGAATTCCGATCAACAGGGCAGGATAAAATTCTTCTTAAAGGAGATGATAAAACAATATCGTGGGAAAGGGAGAACCTTATTTTCAGGGCAGCACTCCTCCTCAAAGAGCAGTTTCATGTATCCAAGGGGATTGAAATTAATGTCACCAAGAATATTCCTCCCGGCAAGGGCTTGGGGGGAGGGAGCAGCAATGCGGCCATGACCCTTCACGTTTTGAATAAAAGCTGGGGGCTTCGGCTGGGAAAGAAAGCTTTGAAGAATTTAGGCAAGCAGCTGGGTGCGGATGTCCCCTTTTTTCTCGAAGGCGGCCTGTGCTTAGGGTTAGGAAGAGGAGACGAGATTACTCCCCTCTCTGATACCGCCACACTCTCTTGTCTATTAGTTTTGCCCTCTTTTTCAATCCAGACTGCTCACATTTACAGCCATTTTTCGCTATCCTTGACTTCACAGAACAAAGACAGTAAAATTATCAAGTTTTTAGACAACAGAGAATTCGGTTTATTAGAAAATAGATTAGAAGAGACGGTTTTTCGCTTTTATCCTCAACTTAAAGCCATAAAGAGATTGCTCAGGGGCCAGGGGTCAGAGTTGCCCTTAGTCAGCGGGACTGGTTCTGCCGTGTTCGGGCTCTTTTTAGAGCAAGAAAAGGCAGAGAAAGTCTTGAGAAAAGTGAAAAAGGACTACACCTCTCTTCTTGTTGAGACTTTGCCTCGAGAGCGATACTGGAGGAGTTTGAAGACTGGGGTGTAGCCAAGCGGTAAGGCAGCGGACTTTGGATCCGCCATCGGAGGTTCGAATCCTCCCACCCCAGCCAAAGGCCGCCAAGAAAATTTTTCCTTTTGGAGAAAGTCATCAAGGAGGAGATTGAGTGAGAAAAAAAGATGAAATGAAAGTTTTTGCAGGTTCTTCTAATAGTACTTTAGCCCAAGAGATTGCCAGCTTCTTGAAGATCGATTTGGGAAAATGTGTTTTAGAGCGATTCAGCGATGGTGAGATTCATTTTTATATCGATGAAAATATCCGAGGGGAAGATATTTTTGTTATCCAATCTGGCTCTTATGAGACCAACTTTCACCTGATGGAGCTTTTCCTGATGATTGATGCCTTTAAGCGAGCCTCTGCTGAGAGGATCACCGCTGTCATCCCCTACTACTGCTACGGACGCCAGGACTGGAAGGACAGGCCAAGAGTTCCCATATCAGCCCGGCTCGTCGCTGATCTGCTGCAGGCGGCCGGAGCTACGAGGATTCTGGCTATGGACCTCCATTCGCCTCAAATTCAAGGGTTTTTCTCTATCCCTGTTGATAATTTAATGGCTCTTCCTGTATTAACTAACTATATTCAAACTTTGAAGTTGAAAGATTTAGCCGTTGTTTCCCCTGATGCCGGAGGAGTGGGGAGAGCCAGGCTGTTTGCAAAGAGGATGAAGGCTGGATTGGCGATTATAGACAAACGGAGGCCTGCTCCAAATGAAGCCAAGATATTCCATGTGATTGGCGAAGTCAAGAATTGCGATGTTGTTATTCTGGATGATATGGTGGATACAGGAGGAACGCTTGTTGAGAGCGCTGAGGCTTTAAAGAGAGAAGGGGCCAAGAGAATTTTTGCGGCCTGCAGTCATCCTGTTTTATCAGGGAAAGCCGTAGAAAAAATAGAAAATTCTAACCTAGAAAAGTTGATTGTTACCAACACAATCCCTCTACAAGGGAAGTCGAAGTCGTCTAATAAGATCATGACCCTCTCTGTTGCCTCTCTCTTTGGAGAAGCCATTCGGAGAATAAATAAAGGACAATCAGTGAGTTCGCTGTTTATCTAAGGAGGAAAGAGAGATGAGCTTCAAGATTAAAGCTGAGAAAAGAGATGTTTTCGGAAAAAATGCGTCTCGTCGATTGAGAAGAGAAGGGATGATACCAGCTATTCTCTACGGGGGCGATGCCAGCAATGTCCCCTTGACTTTGAGAAAGCAGGATGTCTTCATGATTTTGAGGTCTGATACTGGAGAAAATACAGTTTTTCAAGTATCATTCGACTCTGAGAGCAGAGATGTCATGATAAAAGAGTTGCAAAGGGATCCTGTTACAGATGAAATTCTTCATGCTGATTTTATCCACATTGCAATGGATAAGGTTATTCAAGTTTCCGTGCCTGTTGTAAGCGTGGGAGAAGCCGTGGGAGTTAAGGCGGAAGGGGGATTTGTTGACTTTATTACTCGAGAAGTTGAGGTTGAATGCCTTCCCAAGGATATCCCTGAACATATTGAAATAGATATAAGTGGCCTCCACCTCCGTCAGTCTCTTAAAGCAGAAGATATTACTCTACCCGAGGGAGTGAAGCTTATAACCTCCTCTGATACCATATTGGTCATGATTGAAGTTCCTGTCAAAGAGGAAGAAATAGAAGTCGAAGAGGAAGTCGAAGAGGTGATCGCTGAAGAGGAAGAACCCGAAGTCATTGGAAAAGAGAAGCTAGAAAAGGAAAAAGAGGGAGAGGAAGCAGAGGAAGAAAAGAGGGGAAAAGAGGCCAAGGAAGAGAAGAGGGGAAAGGAAGCTGGGGAAACTAGGCAAGAAAAGAGAGGAAGGGAGGCTAAGGAAGCTAGGGAAGAAAAAAGGGAAAGGGAGGAGGAAAAAGCAAAGGAGAAGGAGTAACATTTGTGGGCAGTTGTTGGACTGGGGAACCCTGGCAGGCGTTACTCTGGGACAAGACATAATGTTGGATTCACGTTTATCAAGAAAACAGCTAGAGAATGGAAGGTTAAACTGAGAAAGAAAATATTTTTTTCCAAGGCTGGCGAGGTTAAAAGGAAGGAAGAGAAAATCCTTCTAGCCCTCCCCCAGACATACATGAACAAAAGCGGCCTGACAGTGAAGAAGATTATGGAAGGGAGGGATATTAAGCCAGAGCATCTTGTTGTTGTCTATGACGATTTAGATATTCCCTTGGGAGAGATTAGGATTAGAAAAAGAGGAGGACCTGGAACCCATAAAGGGATGAGCTCGATCGTCGAGGAAATTCGAACAGAAGAATTCCCGAGGATAAGAGTAGGACTCGGCCCTTTACCAGGCGGCGAAAATGCAGTAAATTATGTTCTTTCTTCTTTTGATAAGGCAGAGGAATCACGTCTTGAAGAAGGCTTGAGGAAAGCCCGAGAGGCCTTGGAGATGATTCTGTCTGGAGAGGTAGAAAGGGCAATGAATACTTATAATCATAGAGGAAAGACCTTATCAGATTAACTTTAAAACT
>SOIV01000179.1 GCA_004377005.1 Candidatus Aminicenantota bacterium
GGGAAGGGTAGGTTTGGATTCTCGCATCTTTCCCCCTGTTTGACCGGACATAGTGCAGATAAGAAGAAAGAACGGCAGACAAAAACACAGGACAAAAAATAGCCTTGATTGAGTGGAAATTTGCTTCAATGTATTGTTGCGACTTCTACTGTCCGTCTCTAGATTCATTACAAATCTGCCATTTTCTCCAGATAGTCTATCGAATATTAAGCAACTTTGCCAGAATTTTCCTCTTACAAGGGAATTTATTTCTTGAAAAGTTACACGCTGAGTTATGTAATAGATTACGTTAATGGACTTTATCAGGATGCTAACAGGCGCAGTTGTTTTATTCTCTTTGTTAGTCTTTTTTATCCTCTATCTAAAGTATTATGAGAAGAAAGGAATATACTTTCCCCAAAGAGAGATACACTTAACACCAAAAGAAGTTGGTCTTGAATTTGAAGATGTATATTTCTTTAGCTCTGATGGAATAAAACTAAATGGCTGGTATATTCCGGCCAAGGAAGCGAGGGCAACAGTTCTGTTCTGCCACGGGAACGCTGGAAATATCAGCCACAGAATTGATGTCATATATATGTTCTGTAAGCTTGGATTGGATGTCTTTATTTTCGATTACCGTGGCTATGGAAGAAGTCAGGGCAGGCCAACCGAAGAGGGCCTCTATCTAGATGCCCAGGCTGCTTATAAATACCTTATCAAAAGGCGAAATCTAAATGAGAGCTCCATTGTTGTCTATGGAAAGTCCATAGGCGCAAATGTGGCTGTTGAGCTGTGTTCTAAAGTCAAAACAGCAGCGCTCATCTCTGAAAGTGCCTTTACTTCGGCTTTGGAAATGGGCAAAAAGCTATTTCCATTTCTTCCTATAAAATGGTTTATCTCAATTAAATACGATGCTTTATCCAAGATAAAGGATATAACCGTTCCCAAATTGATAATCCACAGCGAGGACGATAGAATCATCCCTTTCCGACATGGAAGGAAGCTATTTGAGGCAGCCCCAGAGCCTAAAGAGTTTTATCCGATGCGCGGAGGACACAATGAGGCGCTATTTCTGGCAAAGGAGGACTTTGTTAATAAAATAGATCTATTCCTTAAGAAGCATTTGAATAGATAAACAAGAGATTTGAATACATTATAGCACTTTGTTTTTTTAGGTAATAAATGGTATATTAGATAGTCATTTATGGAGTGCAGGAATAGTGCAAATGTACAAATGTTGTGAAGAAGTTCAATGCTGAAGCCATGGTTAGACAGGCAGCGAATAGCGCTCACATGCATTAATTTATAAACGTTAAGTTTCTAAATTATTTTTGGATTGGGGCCGCTGAGCCTCCCTTTCCTGCCATAATTTATTTATTGAGTTTAATCCTGACATCTAAGGGTATATTGGAAATCGAATCTAAGATCGAAAAGAGTACAAATTGTTATAATCAGGATCGGTTTCCTAACAATCATTCAAATATACAAAAGGAAAAAACCATGCCTAAACGAATGACATTGAAGTTTAATCAAAAAGGGCTGTATCGTTTATTGGTCACAGTCTTCTGGGTAATGATATCTTGTGTCTTCTCCAGCCTCATCCATGCCCAGAGTGCTGAAGTGCAACGATTCAGCCTGCAATCTGCCCAGGAGTTTGCTTTCGAACACAGTTATGACATCAAAAGATCCCAGATGGATATTCTGGTTGCTGAGAAAAAAGTGCGGGAGACGACTTATTCAGGATTCCCCCAGCTTAATTCCACGATCAACTATATTAACAATCTCGAGTTGATGACCGTATTGATCCCGAATTTCTTCGAGGATAAGCTTGATGAAAAGATCCCGGTCCAGTTTGGCACAAGGCACAATGTCAGCGCTGGCTTCACCTTAACCCAGCTTTTATTCAGCGGAAGTTATTTCGTTGGCCTCAAAGCGTCGAAAGCCTTTCGTCAACTGGCAGACCAGAATCATGAATGGACACAATTGAATGCTCTGGAGACGGTCACCAACACCTATTATTTAATCCTGGTTTCCGAAGAGAGTGAAAGGATCCTGAGTTCGAATCTCGCCAATCTTGAGAAAACCCATTATGAGATAAGAGAAAGATACAAGGAAGGTTTTGTCGCCGAAATGGATGCCGATCTTGTCCAGATATCAGTGACAAAATTGAAAAACAGCCTGCAGGCGGTGGGCAGACAGAAGGAGGTCGCCTATAAACTTTTGAAGTTTCAGATGGGATTGGATTTGAGCGAACAAATTGTGCTTACAGACAAACTGGAAGACGTACTTCAACAGATAGACATCTCGAAAACAGCGAATACCGAATTTGATCTCGAACATAATATCGACTATAAATTAATTGAAACACAGGAGACACTTTCAGAAATGGCTTTGAAGAACGAAAAAGCCCAATATTTCCCTACTGTTTCGGCTTTTTATTCCTTCCGGTGGGATGCTTTCCGTGATGCGTTCACTATATTCGATCCCAAAGAACGTTGGTTCCGCACTCAGATGCTGGGTGTTAATATCAATATTCCGTTATTCACAAGCGGTGTTCAGAGAGCTAAAGTTGCTCAAGCTTCCATCGCCCTGAAACAAGTCAGGAATGCGAGAATTCAGGCATCTCAGGGTTTGATTGTGGAAGCGGCCAGTCTCAAATCGGTCTTGGATTCAGCGTATGAGAATTATTTGAATACGAAAGAAAATATGGGATTAGCCGGAAAGGTGTATGACGTTACCTTGATCAAATACAACGAAGGAGTCGCATCCAGCATGGATTTAACCCAGGCGCATGATAAATATCTGATGGCTCAGTCGGAATTCATTCAAGCCATGTCCGGACTCCTGACGGCAAAGAATAAACTGGATAGGCTTAATAATAATTATAAGGCTATTCAAACAAAGGGTGAATGATCATGAAATACAGAAAATACTTAGCTCTATTAGGAATGGGATTAATTCTTGTCGCCTGCGGCCCCCGCAGTGAAGAGGCGCAGCTGGCGCGATTGGAAGGGCAGAGGGATGCCTTGACGGAAGAGATTGAGATGTTGAAACAGGAGATCGCGCAGAAAGCCAGGCCGGGCGTAAAGCGTGAGAAGCTCATGAATGTCAAAATTTCACAAGTGGAAAAGGAGCGGTTTCAACATTTTATCCAGGTACAGGGCATAGTTGAGTCGGACAACAACGTTCTGATCGCACCCCAGTCCTCCGGAATTGTGAAAAAGATACATGTCAATGCCGGCAATAAAGTCACCAAGGGACAGCTTCTGGCAGAACTGGACGGATCCATTCTGGAAAGTAGTATAGCTGAGGTGGAAAATGGGTTAAAGCTGGCAGAGACGATTTTTGAAAGACAACAGAGGTTGTGGGATAAGAATATTGGCAGTGAGATTGAGTTTCTTCAAGCCAGGAACAACAAAGTAGGAATGGAAAAGAGATTGGCGACTTTAAAGGAACAATACAAGACGACGAAGATTTTTACGCCCTTGTCCGGGACGGTCGATGAAATTCTCATCAAAGAGGGCGAAATGGCGGTTGCAGGAATGGGTGCTGTTCGAGTCGTACAGCTATCCAATCTTAAAATAAAAGTCGATCTCTCGGAGGTATACATTTCGCGAATCAAAAAAAATGACTTCGTTCATGTGAAAATACCTGCCACCGGGAGAGAGTTCGACCTGAGAGTCGATGCTGTTTCCCAGGTCATTGATCCCCAAAACCGCACCTTCCAGATCGAGATGAAAATCCCCAAATCCGAAGTTGGAATTAAGCCGAATATGCTGTCGGTATTGACAATCAATGATTACACAAACGATGAGGCCTTGATAGTTCCGCTGAACATTGTCCAGGAGACCGGGCAAGAACAATTTATTTTTGTGGCCGAGCAAATAAACGGGGGCTGGATTGCTCAACGAAGATCGGTAAAGACCGGGAATAGTTATATCGACCGAGCCGAGATCTCCTCCGGGCTTCAGGAAGGAGAGTATGTGGTAACATTCGGGTATCAAAATCTGGCCGACGGCCAAAAGCTGGCCGTGGTTTCAGGTTCAAAATGAATTTTTTTGCGGGAATGCCCAGCATTAAATAAAAAAGTGGACAAAAAATGAAAAAGATAGAATTCAAATTAACTAACCTATCGGTTGCGAACAGGACTACTATATATATATTCATCGTGATTCTGGTGATATTTGGGTTTATGCAGTATGATGCGACTCCCAAAGAGAAATTTCCGGAAATAGTTTTTCCCTATTTCATGGTTAGCACCCTCCATCCCGGAACCTCGCCGGTTGACATGGAAAACCTGATCACCCGGCGCATAGAGAAGCATCTTAAGGGTATCGACGGTATCAAGCACATCAGCAGCAACTCG
>SOIV01000310.1 GCA_004377005.1 Candidatus Aminicenantota bacterium
CCTAGATTGAAATCTGGCTTGTAGTTGAAGGGGCTGGTTTCTTGCTCTTTTTTGTATTCCACAACAGCCAGCTCAAAATCCCCTCTTGCTTCATGAAGCAAAGCCATATTGAAATGAGCATTAAGAAGGGGAATGCTCCTCTCAATGCTCAGAGCTGCTTTAATCTCTTTTTCGGCCATATCGTACATTTTCTTCTTAAGATACACGGCACCCAAATTATTGTGAAAAACAGGAGCTTCAGGATCGATGGCAGATGCTGATTTTAGATATCTCATTGCTTCATCAAGTTGTCCCTTCTCTTCGTAAATGTCTCCTAAATGCAAAAAGGGCTTGGTATCTTTGGGATCAATATCAATCAACCGTTTAAATCCAACGATAGCTTCGTCATATTTCCCAGCTTTTTTATAGGCTAAGGCTATTCCAAATATGGCCTCATCATAATCAGGATCGACATCAAGTGCTTTTTTATACTCCTCAATCGCCTCATCATATTTCTTCTGCTTGGAATAAATATTTCCAAGGATATAACGGGCCTCAAGAACAGATGGATCTTTATTCAGGACATCTTCGATCTTTTTCTCAGCCTGATCCATCTTTTCCTCAGTAACCAAAAACTGTGCTACCTTTATCTCGTTATACAGTTCAATCCTATCTTTGGGATCAGCCAGTTTTTCTCCTTTCTGCTTTGAAGAAGCGCGGAAAGACCCTATGTATCCTAAAGCCTGAAGTTTGACCAGTGAATCATTGTCAATTTTTTTCGGCCCTGCTTCCTCAATTCCTTCTGCAGAATATCTATCTATTAGAGCCTCTAACTCTCTTTTCATTTCATGACCGAGTGCAGCTTTCTTATTGACCAGATTATTCAATTCTCCAGGATCCTCCAGAATATCGTAAAGTTCCGGCTTGGGAGCATCTATAAACTTGTACTGACCTTTGCGAAGTGATTTTAACTCGCTCCAGCCATAATGATACCTGGGCCAATAAGTCTCGCTGTAGGCTGAAAGCACATCTCCTCCCTGTTTTCCCAATATAAGAGGTAACATGCTTTCCCCTTGAACACTTTCGGGAGATCTTCCACCAAGCATATTCAGGATAGTCGGCATAATATCTATGCTTCTTACCTGGTTTGTGATTACACTTCCCTGGAATTTATTCTCTGGAAACCTAATAATAAGAGGCACTCTGATATCAGAATCATAGATAAAAAAGCCATGAGCGCTTTCTTTGTGTTCTCCAAGGCTTTCTCCATGATCACCAGTAAAAATGATCAAAGTCTTTTCCATTAAGTTTTTCTCTTCCATAAAATTTCGAAAATCGCCCATCAGCAGGTCAACATATGCTATTTCACCATCATAGAGTCCGAAACGTCTGCCGCTGTATTGCGTTTTATACGGCTCAGGAGGATTATAAGGAGTATGGGGATCGTAAAGATGAATCCAAGCAAAAAATTTATCTTGGGAATTTTTCTCCAGCCATTTGCAAGCTTCAACAAGCACCTCATCTCCTCTCCTCTGGACTGAGTCAAGGCTTACGGTTTTATACTTAGTCAGGTCAAAATTGTCATAGTAATAATCGAAGCCTTGATCGAGTCCCCAGCGGGAATCGAGGACAAAAGCACCAACAAAAGCTCCAGTCGAGTAGCCATTAGTCTTTAAAACCTCAGCTAAAGTGATGTGTTTCTCTTCAAGGTAAAATCCCCCGTTGTCCCGCATACCATGATAGAGAGGATGAGTTCCGGTAAAAATAGAAGAATGGGAAGGAAGAGTAAGAGGAGCTTGAACAATGTTGTGCTCAAAGAGAATTCCTTCACTGGCCAATCTATTGATATTGGGAGTTTTTACTCTATCATACCCATAACACTCCAGATGGTCTGCCCGAAGGGTGTCTATGGTAAAAAGAACGATGTTCATTTGGTCAATATCCACAGGTCTCATCTGTGACTCGAATGATTCAAATATTTTGGCGAATGATTCTTTCCTGAGATTCGGCTTGATGAGAAACAAAAAAGCCAAAATGCAGAGGGAAATGATGAGAAAAGAACAGAGAATAATAACTTTTTTATTCTTGCTCATTTATAACCTTCTCCATTTTTTTTAACTTTATATGATAGCCATAAATTGTCGATTAAGTAAAGGGAAGGTTATTTCCTATAAGCATCTTTTGGCTTGAATTTATCATCAAATGAGATTATTTTATTTAAGCTTGGATTATTCATAGAGTGGATTATGAGAAAAATTTTAATATCGCTAATCATTATATTCTTGCTTTTTCCTTTCCAAGGCCTCACTGAGAAGAAATCTATTAAAGAGCTTCCCCCAAGGTTTATTAAGTGGCTGGAGGAAGAAGTGGTCTATATTATCACTCCGACCGAGAAAGATGTCTTTCTTCAACTCGAAACAGATAGAGAAAGAGAGCTTTTTATCGAAGCTTTCTGGAAACACAGGGATCCTACTCAAGGCACCCCAGAAAATGAATTTAAAAAAGAGCACTCTCGACGGATTAGTTATGCAAATTACAACTTGGGGCGGGGCGTACCCAAGCCCGGCTGGAAAACAGATCGAGGCAGAATTTATATCATTCTTGGTGAGCCTCGAGATATTGAGAGGATTTTTGGAGAGTCCGAGATATATAACGCTGAAATATGGTTTTATCAAGGCTTGACAAAGTATGGTCTTCCTCCTGGATTTAACCTGGTTTTCTATCAGAAAGATGGAATTGGAGAATATGTCCTCTACAGCCCCCTAGCCGATGGGCCTCAAGCTTTAATGACTTCTTATTTCGGCGACCAAGCAGACTATCTGGCAGCTTATAAGACTTTAAAAAAAATAAATCCAAGTTTGGCTCAAGTCTCTCTTTCCCTCATTCCAGGAGAATCAGCTCGTTTTAGCCGTCCTTCATTAACATCCGATATACTTCTCATGAATATATACAGGGTTCCTCAAAAAAACCTAAAGGAAAGATATGCAGAGAAATTTTTAAGGTATAAAGACATCGTAGAAGTCGACTACACAGCCAATTACATCGATAACGACCATTCAGTAAAAGTTCTTAAAGACCCATCCGGGATTTATTTTGTTCATTATGTTGTGGAACTCATGAGATTTTCAGTCCAACAATATGAAGATAAATATTCCACACATCTAAAGGTTAACGGGAACGTTTCTGATTTAGAGGGAAAAACAATAGATCAATATGAGAGATCTATATCAGTAGAACTCAGTGAAACCGAGGCAAAAAATATTTTCCACAAACCCTTTGATCTCTATGATATGTTCCCCTTGATTCCAGGTACTTACAGATTTTCTGTTATAATAAAGAATGAAGTATCCAAAGAATTCACCACTCTGGAAAAAGATGTAGTTATTCCTGGGGATGATTCTACCCTGAAAATGAGTTCTCTCGTTTTGGGCTATAAGATGGAACACCTTCCATCTAAATCAAATAGGCTCGCACCCTTTAAGATAGGACCTAATCAAATATATCATCAGCCCAAGCAAATCTTTCATCCTCAAGATAAATTATTTTTAGCTTTTCAGATTTTAGGCTTAACTTCCGATCTTGAGCAGAGGGGACAGTTAAGATTCGAATTTATAAAGGGAAATGAGCCGTTTTTATCTTTAACGAAAAAAGTGAATGAGTATCAAGATAGAATGAATTTTATACAAGAATTTTCTCTACAGAAATTTCCTCCTGGCTATTACCGAATTAATGTCATTTTATTGGATAATGATCATGAAGTGCTTCTTGAAGGAGAAAATTTTGAGATCACAGCTGCAACAATTTTGCCCCGGCCTTGGATTCATTCTAAAACATTAGCGCCTTCAGACGACCCCATATATTCCTTCATGTTGGGAAGACAATTCTTTAGCAAGGGAGAAATAGATAAAGCAAGAGTCAAATTTGAAACTGCCTATCAAAAGAAGCCTGATTCTCTAGATTATGCCGTAGGTCTAGCACGGACATATTTTGCTCTAAAAAATTACACTAAAACTAAACAAATTCTGCTATCCTTTAAAAATCTAGATGAGATCCCCTATCAGGTTTACTTTCTCTTAGGAAAATCTCATCAAGCTCTGGGAGAATTAGATCAGGCTGTTTCATTTTATAATGAGGCCATCTCCCATTTTGGAATAAATATGTATCTTCTGAATTCTTTAGGAGAATGTTATTACAGACTGGGGTCTGAAGACGAAGCTTTAGCCGCGTGGGAAAAATCTTTAGAAATCAATCCCAATCAGCCTGAAATCGAGAAAAGGGTAAAGGCTATTAAGAAATAAACTGTTTTTCGCAAGAATTATTGAAAGGAAATAATATACGGTTCGTTTAATAAGGAGAGAGAAAGGAGCA
>SOIV01000193.1 GCA_004377005.1 Candidatus Aminicenantota bacterium
ATGTACTGAAGCCAGATACCTCCTATAAAGGCGAAAGGCAGGGAAAAAATCAGGATCATAGCTGCTGAAAACCGTTTGAACTTAATGTAGAGCAAAAGAAAAATTGCGAATATACAGACGGGAACGACCATCATCAAACGCTTCCGAGCCTGCATTTCGTATTCATACTGCCCGCTCCAGGAGATAAAGTAACCTGAGGGCAAGTCCAATTTTTCACTAACCGCTTTTTGAGCCTGGTTAACAAAATCCACAATACCTACCTCATCCGTATTGACATCAATAAAAACCCTCACATAAGGCAAAGTGTTTTCTCCAGCTATCTTAGCTGGTCCTGGTACCTTTTTAATCACTGCCAGTTGACTGAGGGGAATTTGGGCCCCCGAAGGAGTAGGAACAAAGATTCTCTCTATGGCTTCAAAGCTATCCCTGAACTCTCGCATATACCTTATTCGAACCGGGTAGCGTTCTCTTCCCTCCACCGTGGTGGTGACATTCATCCCGCCAATAGCTGTCATGATTAAGTGCTGGATGTCCCCCACTTTTACACCATAGCGAGCTGCTTCCTTTCTGTCTATTTCGATCTCTATGTAGGGCTTATTGCCAATTCTTTCTGCGTAAGGGTTTCTTGCTCCAGGGATTTCTCTCACTATGTTTTCAATTTTGATTCCTATTTCCTCAATCTTGCTTAAATCTTCCCCAAACACTTTGACTCCGATAGGAGTTTGAATCCCTGTGGCCAGCATATCAATTCGATTGCGAATAGGCTGAGTCCAGATGTTACTTACTCCAGGAATCATCAGCGCATTATTAAACTCATTTATTAATTTCTGGCGCGTCATTCCCTTTCGCCACATCTTTTTTGGTTTTAGCTTAACAATAGTCTCAATCATCCCTACGGGAGCTGGGTCAGTAGCCGATTCTGCCCTTCCTAATTTCCCAACAACCTGTTCAACTTCTGGGAATGATTTTAAAACCACATCTTGCTTTTTCATGATATCCATAACTGTGGTAAGGGAAGCTCCGGGAAGGAGAACAGGCATAAACAGCAAATCCCCTTCATTCAAAGGCGGCATGAACTCACTCTTTATTTTAGAAAGAGGAAGATAGCTTACCCCGAGAAGAATCAAGGCAATAAGAAGCACAATGATTTTATGCTTTAAGGAAAATCGAAGCACTGGCTCATAAAGACGCATCAAAATACGAGTCAGCAGGTTCTTTTCAGGAAGACGCATTTTTCCTCTCAGGAAAATGGAACTAAGGACAGGGACAAGGGTTATTGCCAAGACGGCAGAGCCAAGTATGGCAAAAGTTTTTGTAAAGGCTAAAGGAGAAAAAAGTTTTCCTGCTTGCCCTCTTAAGGAAAAAACAGGAATAAAAGCAACCACGATTATGAGGATAGCAAAAAAGATGGCTGAACCAACTTCTTTCGAAGCCATGAGCACAGTGCTCAGCCTGTTTTCACCCGACAAAGCAACGTGACGGGATATGTTTTCAGTCATTACAATGCCTGCGTCTACCATGACTCCTATGGCAATAGCGATTCCGCCTAAAGACATGATGTTTGAGGGAATTTTTAGATAATACATGACGAGAAAGGAAATCAAAACTCCTACAGGAAGAACTATTGAAACGATAAGGCTACTTCTAAAATGGCCTAAAAAGAGTAAGATGATGATTACTGCAACTACAATTTCTTCTAATAAAGTCTCTTTCAGATTATCTATTGCCCGGTTTATAAGTTGGGTCCGGTCATAAAAAGGAACAATCTGAACGCCTGGAGGAAGACCCGGGGTGATTTCCATAATTTTCTTCTTAACAGCTTCAATAACCCTTAAAGGATTCTCGCCATATCTCATTAAAACCACACCGCCTGTCACCTCAGCTCCTTCTTTGTCCAGAGCTCCCCTTCTAAAAGCAGGGCCGAGGGTCACTTGCGCTACATTCTTGACATAAACCGGAACTCCCTCATGCGACCCAATCACAATATCCTCAATATCTTCCACTGTTTTGATAAAACCAAGACCGCGAACGATAAACTCAGCTCCACTCTTCTCGATGACCTTGGCGCCGACATCGACGTTGCTGTTGCGAACGGCGTTGAACATACTGTGCAAATTGACGTGGTAGGCTAGAAGTTTATTGGGATCAACATCGATTTGATATTGCTTGACATAGCCTCCAACTGTAGCCACTTCAGAAACACCTTTAGCTGCGTTGAGCTGATAACGAACATACCAATCCTGGGTTGAACGAAGTTCTCCTAAATTATAATCGGAACGAACAAGCTCTTTTCCATCCTCAGAGCATCGTCCGGGCTCCTGGTACCGCAATTTGGGATGATCAGGGCAATAATAGCCATTTTCCACTGTGTACCAGAATACTTGTCCCAAGGCTGTTGCATCGGGACCCAGTTGGGGAATGACTCCCTGCGGCAGATCCTTTTGGGCAAAATTCAATCTTTCTAAAATCCTGGTTCTCGACCAGTAAAAATCCACCCAATCTTCAAAAATGATGTTTATCATGCCGAAAGAGAACATGGAATTGGATCGAATCACCTTCATTCCCGGAATCCCCATAAGATTGATTGTAAGAGGGTAAACTATCTGGTCTTCTATATCCTTTGGACTTCTTCCTGGCCAATCGACAAATATAATCTGCTGATTTTCTCCGATATCAGGAATAGCATCGATGGGAGTTTCGTTCATAGCCCAATAGCCCCAGCCGATGATAAGGATAAATAAAGCGATAACTAGAAATTTATTCCGAAGTGAATATTCGATAATTTTGTTGATCATCTAAATCTCCTGTCTCATCATTAAATGTGTCTCAGCCAAAAAATTTTATTTTTTTAATGAATATGCTTTGATGGCGGAGCTTTTTCTTTCTCTTTTGCTTTTAAGGCCCCACCATAAACAGCTCCTGCCTGTCCAGTAAGCTGGCTCTGGGAATCAATCAGGAAATTGGCCTGAGAAACGACTCTCATTCCTTCAGAAAGCCCGGCCTTAAGGACATAAAACCTTTTCTTTGTTCCGTTGACCAAAGCTACTGCCTCGGAGCCGACTTCAACTTCCTTTGCCACATAGCTTCCTTTTTCTTTCTCTACGTAGACTAGTTTTCTTGCTCCTGTATCCAGAACTGCATATTTGGGGACAGCCAGAACTGAATCTTTGGAAGCTAGCTCTTTTTTCACCAGAAACATTCCGCAAATGGGACAATCCCCTGGCTTGCTAGCTACTACTTCCGGATGCATCGAACAGGTGTAGATTACCTTTCCGGGCCCGCGAATGCCTTCGCTTATAGAAGACTTTATCAGCGCATTGACATACATTCCTGGCTTTAACTTCAATTGAGGATTGGGCACATCCACTCTCACTTTCACAGAACGGGTCTTCTGGCTTAAGTAAGGGTCAATGAAAGCTATTTTCCCTTTAAATTTCTCGCCTGGATAAGCGGAAGAGGTAATTTCAACTCCTTGTCCTTCCTTTATCCATCCCATTTCGTATTCGTATATATCAGCCAGCATCCAAAGGGTGGAAAGGTCAGCAATTTTATACAGGTTTTCTCCTTCCTTTACATATTTTCCTTCAAAGGCATTCTTGTGGATAACCGTTCCTCCGATCGGAGCATATATGGTCATATGGGTATTTCCTTTTTTCCTCTGTTCCAATTGCTCTATCTGTTTTTCATTGATTCCCCACAAGATAAGTCTTCTTTTGGAAGCCTCGACTAAAGACTCAGCCCCTCGGATTGTTACTTCATTCTGACCTCCTTTAACCTTTTCTAGCGTTTCAAGTGCGAGAAGATATTCTTCCTGAGTAGTCACTAAGTTAGGGCTGTAAATCCAAACTAAGGATTCTCCCTTCTTAACATTCACTCCTGTAAAATCCACAAAGAGCCTGTCAATCCGGCCAGGAATCCAGGCAGCGACATAGGAAACTTTTCTTTCATCATAATCCATCTGACCAACTGTATATATTTCTTTAAAAAGAGGGAGGAACTGAATTTCTTCCGTTTTTACGCTGGCAAGAGCTTGAGCTTGTGGACTCAGTTTGATCTCTACTTCCATTGCTTCATGCGCTTTCATCTCTGCCATTTCACCTTTTTCTTTATACACAGGAACCAATCCCATATTGCAGATGGGGCAATTTGTGTTTCCCTTTTCGTAATCTTCAGGACTGACTCTCACCGATGGGTGCATACCGCAGGTGTAGAAGAGAATCTCTTTTTCGGGAGCTTCTTGCTGAGCAATCATCTTAACTTCCTCTGTTTTCTCTTCGCTTTTCTTACATGAAACGAGGAAAACACTGGCGACCAGAATTAATATTCCTATTCCAAAAA
>SOIV01000184.1 GCA_004377005.1 Candidatus Aminicenantota bacterium
TGGCACCAATTTTTGCCTGTCCCCAATTTAATTTGAAAAATTGGTACTTTCCCATATAGCAATATGAAAAATAGGGGAAAAAAACACGGAACTTTTTTTCCTGAAATCTCGTCTACCATGGTGAATTGAGTGCAGATAAACACAATAGTCCAAGAATGCTTAGAAGGCAAAGAAGGAGCCTGGAAAATGCTAGTTAACACTTATTCCAAAAGAATATTCAACATGGCCTATCAGTTTGCAGGAAGCTACCAGGAAGCTGAAGACCTGACACAGGATATTTTTTTAAAGCTCTACAATTCACTCTCCAAATACGACTTTAAAAGGAATTTCCCTGCCTGGCTCCTCACCCTCGCCAGAAATTATCTAATTGACCAATATCGAAGGACAAAATGGGAAAAGAAGACACGGGACGACTTCAATGACCACTATCTCCCCTCAGAAGCTTTCGAGAATCCTGAGGAAGGAGTCGTGAAAGAAGAAAATAAAAGAACTATCTGGCAGGGCATTAACAATCTTACCTCTGAAATTCGAATGGCAGTTATTCTCAGAGATATTCAGGAGAAACAATACGAGGAGATTGCAGAAATCATGAGCCTTCCCTTAGGAACGGTCAAATCCCGGATTAATAGAGGGAGACTTCAATTGGCTAAAATCCTTAAAGAAAAAAAGGAGAGAAGAAATGAAATGTAACAAAATAGAAGAACTCTTATCTCCTTATTTAGAAGATGAACTCAACCCAGAAGAAAAAGGAGCTGTTACAAATCATCTGAAAACATGTAAGAAATGTTCCCTGTTCTTTTCTCTAATGGAGGAAACTAAGGAATCTCTAGCTGATTTCCCAGAACTGGAAGTGAGTGAAAATTTACTCGATCGACTCTATTCGATTCCAAGCAAAAAGAAAAAATTTAAGCTGAGGCTACCTAATTTTGATTTCCTGGTCCGTCCTTCTCTTCAGCCTGTTCTGACCGTAGCCACAATCATGCTTATTATGGTTTCTTTCTACTTTTTCGGCCCTAACAAGAGTTCTATCGATAAATCAATTAGCCGCAAGATTCACCTTGGCTACAGCAAGATCGAAAGACTGTATGCCAAGGCAGAGTCCTTTACGGCTTCTTTAGGTGAACATAAAGATAATATTCTCGTTTCTCTCAAAAACATAAAGCTTCTCGGAGGAAATGAGGATTAAATTTTACATATGTATGGAGGTATAAAATGGAAGAAAAAATCGTCGTCAGAAGGCCCCAAAAATCACCCGCTCTTGCAGTAATTCTCGCTATCGTTGCCCCTGGAACGGGCGCTATGTACAATCGGCAGCTAACCAAGGGATTGATTTACATGATTATAATCGCAGGGCTAATCTCGACACTGACACTGAGTCCCCCGGTATTTGTAATACTGCTCTGCTCGTTGCTCATCTTTGGATTCTACATCTACCAGATCTTCGAGGCTGCTCAAACTGCTCAGGCCATAAACCGTAAAGCCCTCATGGGAGATGAAGAGGAAGAAGTGGAAGTAGAAGAATTTCCCGAAGCTGTAAAAGCCGGCTCTATTTTCTGGGGAATCATCTTGCTTCTCTTAGGAGTTTTCCTTCTTCTGGCTAATTTTGAGGTCATAAGCTACTCCACTGCTTGGCAATTCTGGCCTGTGGTTGTCATAGTTATCGGGATAAAGCTCATTGCAGATTTCGTTTCCACGAAGCGAGAAGAGAACAGAGGAGAATAAAATGGCAAAAAAAGGAAGAAAAGATCCGCTTATATGGGGAATCATCCTCATCGTAATAGGTCTTGTTTTTATCCTGCATAATCTTGATGTAGATATCTGGAGTTTTATCGCTCGTCTCTGGCCTCTGGTTTTAATCATCTGGGGAGCCTGGAAACTCTACTTTGGAATTAAGGAAAGCCAGGACAAATCCAGGACTTAAAAGGGAAAAAATGAAAGCAAAAGAAATTATTCTCTTAATTCTAATCATTGCAGCTGGTGTGACCTTTTATCATGCCCACACAGGAAAGATCTATATTGACATAGATGATCACATCTTCTTTGACCATGAAAAATTTGTCTATGAAGAATTTCAGGAACTCGAGCCGCCCTTTCCTCCCCGGCTTCAAGTCATCAACGCCCACGGAGATATCGAAATACAAGGAACAGATGAGGAAAGAATAACTGTTTCTTTTGAGAAAACAATATGGCGAAGAAACGAAGAGCAAGCCAAAGAAATCGCAGATGAGCTCAAAATGACTATCGATAAGGATGCTCGCCAGTTGACTATCTCCACAACCCGGGGTGAGTTCAGAAGAAGAAACTTTAGAACAAATTTCAAAATCTCTCTTCCCGCTGGCATGGATATTGAGGTAAATAATTCATACGGTGAAGTCAAGACAGTAAAGGTTGGAAACACGAATATCAAAAACCGCCATGGCAAAATCATCGCTTCAGATATAGCTGGAGAACTTTTAATCGAGAACAGCTATAAAGATATTGAAGTTGATAATGTTCAATCTGATTGCCAGATAGAAGGCAAACATGCTGATGTGTTCGTAAATGGTGTTAAAGGGAAAACGCATATTATTCACCGGTATGGCAAAGTACGCCTGGAAAACATCTCTCAAGATGTCAAGATTGAAGGTTCTCACTCTGGAGTTTATGGCGAAAATCTGATGGGATCTGTAGAAGTTACGACCTCGTACAAGAAAATAGCCCTTTTTGATGTAGGCCCCACAAAAATCAGAGCCCGCCATTCCCCTGTGGAAATCGATGGAGCAAGAGAGTTTGTGGATATAGAAAACAACTATAGTAAGGTTAAGGTGGATAACCTCCAGGGCGATCTCATAGTTGATGGAAAGAACCTGGGAGTATACGGGAAATCAATTGTCGGCCAAAAAATCTATATCACTTCTTCTTACCGAAATGTCGAACTATTTGAATTCTCGGGGAAAACAACTATCCTCCTTGAACACGGAGAAATAGTCCTCGACCCATCTCCTTTAACTCATCCCATAGAAGTAAAAGGAAAATACGCTGGCATAAAGTTTTATTGGCCTCTCAGAGAAAAATACCCTTTTGAAGCAAGGGCTAAAAATGGAGATATCAAATGGAGACTTCCTTATGAAATCAGCATCCAAGAAGAAGATCACATGTCTACCGTAAAAGCCTTTCTTGAGGAAAAAGAGAAGCCATCAATCTTTCTTTCCACGAGCTACAGTACGATCAGGATTGAAGAATAACTAAAGCTGCAATGAGCCTGGTACGGATGGCAAAGGGCTTAGCAAAGAGCCCATACCGTACAGGATTCAGAGTAAAAGAGTAAGCAGTAAAATAAGAAGGCCCGTTCTCCGGAACGGGCTTTTTTTTAGTGTCTGGCTCTCATGTTGTGAATCTTATCGGTTAAACTCCCGTTGATTCTTATATTGAAGAACGAAATGGCGTTAGCCAGGTCTTTTTTGTATTTTGTGACATAACGGACGAAATTCGATTCTTTCTTAAACCGCAAGAGATTCTCGAACTCAGCCACTACATCAGTAAGCTCAATAAGATAATGATTAATGGTTCGGTATTGTGCGTTTATTTCAATCAAATCCTTACTTCTTAGCTTATTAAAATCAAGATAAGGAGGAAGAGATTGAAGAATCGCAAAACTTTCACTTCTCAACTCGCTCGCAGATTCCTTTATCTCCTGGAAAAAGGACTTGTACTCTAACGGCTCATTCAACTTTTCCTCTGCTTTATCAAGCAAGACCTCATACTGGTCTTTTGCAGAGACAATTATTTCTTTAACGCCGAAATATTTTCTCTTGAAGTGGAAAAGGTCTATAAAATCTCTCCCGATATAAATCTTATCCCTGTAATAAGTCAAAAGTTCTCGAGGAGAATGAGTATAAAATTTAATCTCAAATCGTCTTCCACCTGAATCTCTTTCCCTTAGCCGGGCTAATACCAAACAGCTGTTTTGTTCGGCGAAATAGCTGTTCACGTTTAAAAGAACCGAATAGACAGCTAAATTCTGGACGATGTATTCTTTGAGGTAATTGAGGAGATTTTCTTTATTGCTTATAAAGTCGTTTATGGTTTCGTTAGGAGTTGGACTCATAACAGAATAAGAAGGAGAAAGAAGATAGAGAACGGGGCCCGTACCAAGCTCGAGATAAAGGTTTTTTAAAACATTTTGATGCAGGTCATCCAACAGAATTGGCTTCAGCGGCGGTAAACTTTTTTCATCGAGCTTTGATAGCTCTTCGACTTCATTCATTGTTTAAAGATCCCTCGCTATATTAGAAAAAATCCTATCATCTAAAAATAAAAAAATCAACCCCTTTGGTTAGT
>SOIV01000163.1 GCA_004377005.1 Candidatus Aminicenantota bacterium
GCTTGATTTATGTAGGGGCTTGATTTATCAAGCCCACATTTTTCCAATATATGATTTAACTGATTATTTCTTCACTCCAAAGATAGACAGTTCCACCAACTCGGCAATATCCCAGATCTTTAATTTATCCTCCATGTCTTTATTCTTTATTGCATCATCGAACATGGTAACACAGAAAGGGCAGGCGGTGGCTATCCACTCAGGGTCTACGGTCAAAGCATCCTCCAGACGCTGGATGTTGATACGCTTTCCGATATTCTCTTCCATCCACATCCAGCCTCCTCCTCCACCGCAGCACAGAGAGTCGATTCCAGAGCGCTTCATCTCTCTGATATCAAGAGAAGGGATAGACTTAAGTATTTGTCTTGGGGACTTGTATATGCCGTTGTAGCGTCCGAGGTAGCAAGGATCATGATAGGTAGTTCTTTTAGCCAGGGCATGATCCAGTTTCAGGCGTTTGTTTCGAATATTTTCCTTGAGAAATTCGGTATGGTGGACTACTTCGCAGCTGAAGCCGAGTTGTGGATATTCATTTTTGAGGGTGTTGTAACAGTGGGGACAGGTGGTCAGGATTCTTTTTATATTATAGCGGCTAAAGGTTTCAATATTGTTCTGGGCAAGGATCTGGTACAGATATTCATTGCCCACGCGTCGGGCAGGATCACCACAGCACCCTTCTTCGACTCCCAAGACGGCGAATTTGACTCCGAGATGGTTAAGGATTTTAACAAAAGCCTCGGTTACTTTCTTGTTGCGGTCATCGAAAGAGCGGATGCAGCCAACAAAGAACAGGCAGTCAATATCTTTTCCGCTCATCTCGGACATTACAGGGACCTCAAGCTCTCTAATCCAGTCTCCGCGAGCATCGCGCCCCAAACCCCAGGGATTTGAATTTGTCTCTAGGCCCTTGAAAACCTGAGTCAGTTCCTGGGGGAACTTGCTTTCCATAAGCACTTGATAGCGTCTCATATCTACAATTTTGTCCACATGTTCGATGAAGACAGGGCAGTGGTCCATACAAGAACGGCAGGTTGTACAGGTCCAGAGCTCATCTTCTTTGATGACACTCCCGGTGAGAGGAGGGGCCTCTTCCGGGTCAGCTCCTTTGGCCTTAGCCTTGATGACCTGCGGAGCCCTCACGTGTAAATGATTTTTCAAATCATTTATGACTTTCTTTGGAGAAAGGGGTTTTTCGGTTAAGTAGGCTGGACAGTGATCCTGACACCGGCCGCATCGCATACAGGCATCCAGGTCCATAAGATGTTTCCAGCTAAACTCCTCAATTTTGGCTATCCCAAAGCTCTCTGCTTTTTCATCCTCCAGGTCCAGATGAGAAAGGATACCTTTAGGCTCAAGAGACCGATAAATCATATTTAGCGGAGAGCTTATTATATGGAATAGGTTGGAGAAGGGGATATAGGCGATGGTTCCCAGGACGAGAAAAAAGTGAATCCTGAAGAAAATCATGGCCAGAAAGCTTTTGGTGGCGGTTTCTAGACCTGTCATGTTAAAAAAATAAGCTAATGCTTTCCCTGCAGGTGCCAGGGCCTGAGTGTCTCTTCCAATCACAGATAACCTCAGGCCTTCGAGGATTAATCCAGTTAAAAGGATAAACAGGATCAGGAGAAGGGCAACAAAATCATCAGCCCGGTTATCCAGCCTTGAGGGACGAGTTATATAACGACGATAAATGGCCAGGAGTAAGGACACGATCGCGGCCAGGGCGATTATATCCAGGGTAAGGGATATGATCCTGGAAATCGAGACGGGTAAAGTGAACACAAACTGGGTTATTAAAATAACTATAAATGGAACCATAAAGCCGATGAACACAAGAAGATGTATGAAGCCTGGATATCGGTCTTGTAAAATCCTCCGATGGGCGATTCCCTCCTTTAAAAGTGATTTTAACCTCACCCACATTCTGTCGGATCGATTGTCGTCTCTGCCAATGCGCCACAACCGGAAGCGTTTATTCATGCCCCACGAAAAGACCACCAGCGTTATGAAGATAAAGAATATGTCGAAGGCTTTAATCATTTTACCAGGACTTACCAGGTGCCAGCATCACATCGTGGCAATTAAGGCATTTTTGGTTCTTGGGCGGCCCTTCAAATTCCCTTAGATGACACTCGAGACATTCCGTCACCGAGGGGCGATTGGTACCGCCTTCCATGTATTCGTGCCCGGCTGCCCGGTGACAATCCACGCAATTTAGTCCCTCTCCAAAGTGAATTCGGTGATTGAATTTTATGACCTTCTTTTTGACCTTATATCCTAGGTTGAGTACATCCTTATGGCACTCTAAACACCTCTGTGAAGTCAGTTCGTCGTCAGCAAGATATTCGGGTGGAACTAACTGATCCCGCGCATGTTTGATAGCATTCCAGTCCTTTGGAACGAATTCAAACCCTTGAGAGTGACATTCATAACATCTTGTTTGGTCAGCTGGATGGCCCTTGGATTCTCTCCACAGCTCTGAAATCTCGGGATGGCATTGCCTGCAGACAAGCTCGTTTGTTGCTGAGTAGCGAACAAGGTAGGAAGCAACGCCGCCTCCGCCGATTACGATGACAAGGACGGTAAGGCCGGCTATTATCCTGAATTGCTTCTTATATCTCGGAAAAGACATTTTATTTCACATCAATGCTTAACATGTATATCTCAGGAGTCTCCTTGCCTTGGGGAGGGCCGACGAGCAGAGCTTTGCTCCCCTTAAGGCTAATAATCTTTGGACTCCAGAAAGCTGGAATACGCGGAAAGTCCATAGGTGTTAAACCTTTGGCATAACCAGGGGTGCTTTCATCAAACGCCACCATCTCCAGGTCGGTATTAAGGTTTAGGATCATTCCTTTATAAACATGCTTAAAGAGAATATATTGACCGTCTCCTGACATGTCGAAAAGCTCTACTCTGGGTGCTAGTCTGGATTTTATGTACTTTAGCTCTTTCCCCTCACTATTCACGGTATATGTCCCTATGCCTTGTTTTTTTCTGCCGTTATAGAAGAAAACTATTTTCTCTCCATCGTGACTAATATCGGCCAGGCTGAACCAGCGGTCGTGGAAGTCGGTTATCCTTCTCATCTCTTTTCCATCCCAATTCACAATGTAAAGGTCATAATCAATTTTATCTGCAGAAGATTGAGCTCCGAACACTATTTTTTGGCCGTTTCCGCTCAGGGCAAACGCCCATCCTCCACCGATAAGCGGACGACATGGAAATGAAGACCATTTCCATTCATCCCCATCGAAATCAGGGACAAGGATAGTTCTCTGTTTTTTGGTCGATACATCAAGGAGGACTATTCCACTCGGGTTGCCGTATCTTCTTGGCCCCAGATGTCCCTTGAGCACACAGGCAATACTCTTCCCATCACTGCTCACCGCATAATTAGACAATCGTTCCCAATCACCACCAGTAAATTCGAGCGACTTTAAGTTTTTTCCTTCCAGGGCTTTGATAGGGAAAGGAATGACCTGTAAATTGGTGCCGTCAGTGTTGACCACAGCCAAGTAATGGTCAAGGATATTCGCCGGTGCGCCTAAACTCATAGAAAATACAGCCACACGTCCGTTTCCACTCAAGGCAGGTGGTTTTGAGCCAACAAGAAGGGATATATCTTCAAATGGAGCAGGGGCCTTTTTTTCTCCGTCGCGGAAGAGCTCTCTTTCTTTTCCATCTCCAACATTCATTATCCTTACTGCCCTTATCGTTTCTTGTTCGTCCTTGATCTCAATCGTATAGAGCATCCATCGGCCGTCATCGCTCAAGCATGGATAGTGCACAACATTATTGCCTGAATAGGTTAACCTTTTAATTTCACCAGGGTTGCTTGCGTCCTTGGCATTTAGGGGAGATACGGCAATCCAAAAGAAAGAAACAATGGCGGCGATATGAATGTATTTCTTAATCATTTCTTTCAAGCCTCCGTTTTTCGATGCATCATATTTTCTCGATACGGACTCTGGTATCCTTCAATCCAAAGCCCCCACCCATGGGATCCACTCGTCTTTCAATGATCTCGTTTGGATTCGTACCGTTTCCTTTTTTATCCCACCAGATGAGATTTGTATCCTGGTCATTGCCCCTGAATCGTTTGCCCTTGGCTACATTTCCGACTGCCGAATGGCCTAAACCTTCAGCCATAGCCACAGACTCGGGGTGGATCAGGTGAGTTGTCAGCACGCGGGAGATTAATGACCCCACAGAGGAAGTAACTCGGACCCTGTCCCCATTCTTGATACCTAACGTGCGCGCTATATCTTTGTTAATCCACAAGCGGTTTTCATGGAGTATCTCCCGTGCCCATTTACTATTGGCGGTTCCTTTGGCCCAGAGATTGGATTTGAAGGTGGTGAGAATAAACTCATCCTTTTTCTTTTTAGACGCGGTTAGAGGCTCATACTCTGGTAACGGGGGATGGCCATTCTGTTTCAAAGCGTTGGAATAGATCTCCACTTTCTGGCGTAAAGCAGGGAGCCCTTTCTCGCTGCTGTATCTGGAACCGGCCGCTTTAGAAGCTTTATCGGTCCAAAGGCCCTGGCTCTTCAAATTTTTAAGACCCCCCTCCATCTTTAGACCTGGGATTGAAGAGATCACCCACGTTATATAATCATGCGTATTTTTATAAGGAAGATTTTTTGCGATTCTCCCTTTTATTCTACGGGCCAGCTCCAGACACACGTTCCCCACCTCTTCGGCCTCGCCCCTGGGCTGGAACATTGGTTCCAGGAGCTTACCCACCTCAAAGGTTGGAGACCTTAAAACTTTAGCAGCGCTTAACAAGGATACAACTGGCTGTCTTAGATTCAGGATTGGAACATTATCCAGGGAAGGAGCACTGCTTACTCCCCATCCCTCCAGATAAGTTGCCGCTGGAAGAACCATATCAGCCATCATGGCTGTTTCTGTTAGATGGGTATCCATCACCACCAGGAAGGGCACACTTTTTTCGTCTTTTAGCAAACCTACAGTTGATCCACAGTCAGGATCTGTGTAGGCAGGATTGGAGAGATAGGCGAAATAGGTGTTAATTCGGGTATTGGTCTCTTTTAATTCTACTATTCCTTTAATATTATTAATTGAATTTAACCTGGATTTTAAATCAGCCGTCTTTGGCTGGAGACTTACAAGAAATCGAGGATAGAAAAGACCTCCTTCCTTCTCAAGGTTTCCGACAAGCCAGTTAAGGAGGGCTACGGACCTTACGTTCTGGGTTCCATTTTTGTGATCGCTTACCCCGCCTCCGATTAAAGCCACAGAAGGCCTCTGTGTAGCAAACTCGACTGCAAGGTGTCCGATGTCCACTGCTCTTACACCACTCTCTTTGGCTGCTTTCTCGGGCGTGTACCGGGATAGATGATTTTTTATCATTGCCAGCGAGTAGTTGGTCTTGCGGTCCATAAAATCCTTGTTAGCCAGTCCCTTGTCCACGATTACCTTAGCCATAGCCAGGGCTACCATTCCGTCGGTACCTGCCTTGATTGGATACCAGGCATCACTCTTGGCCGCGGTTTCGGACATCCTGACGTCAAATGTGATAAGTCTCGCCCCCTTCTCGACCCGGGCATGGATGAGCCGGCGGGCAATTCCAACGAACTGATCGTGGTTAGCGTAAGGATTGGCGCCGAAGTTCAAGATGAAGCGGCTTCTTCCGACATCCTCAACAACGGATGGAAATCCTGTCATTGATGTTAAGGCTGTGGTACGATTGAGGTTCTTCAAGGCTGGCCTGTCGATCGTATGAGTTACTCCAAGAGCAGAGATAAATTTATCAAGTAAGGGATCATCATGGCCCTTGTCAACCACGAGTTCGCTTATCCTGCCATCTCTTATCATCTCCTTTATACGCCCTGCCAGGGTTGTATACACCTCATCCCAGGTGATTTTAGTCCACTGGCCGTCACCTCTCGGTCCTGTTCTCTTCAGCGGATAAAGCAATCTTTCGGGATCGTTAACCAGGTTCAGGCCAGCAATACCCTTGGCGCATATACCCCCCATGTTATTGGGATGGTCTGGATTCCCGAGGAGCTGGACGAGCCTTTCCCCGTTCAGGTAGGCATTGATACCGCAGCCTGCCGGACACTGTTCGCACGTGGTGGAGATAACCTGGAGGGATTTGAGTGAGGTTCGGGATACGCCGGCCTTTTTTACTGGAGTTGGCCTTTGCATCGAGCCTAGGCCAACAGCCGTTCCTGCAAACCAGGCGATACCGGATTTCATGAACTTTCGTCTGGATATATTTCTTTTTGACATAACTTAAAATCCCTTTATAGCAGTGGGATGAATTCTCCGGCCACAATGACTATATATCTCATGAAAAATATTCCAACGACTACCAGGATTGAGGCTACTATTGTTGTGGCCAATGTCCTTAACCTTGGTACTGCCAGGAGAATAAAGGGCACGATCTTGCCCAGGAGATTCTCGACGATAAGGAAGAGGAAGCTGAATTTTCCGCGCAGGAGCAGGTGGGCTGCTGCTTGAGCGTCTGAGTGGGAGATGGAAAGGACTATAAGGTCACACGCCACGAGAAAGAGGTCGAAGAGGATCATCCAGGCCAGAAGTTTGCCAAGGCTAAATACCAGCTCGCGGTCAACCCTTTTATCTTTAGAAAAGAAACGTTCCTTAATGATGAAGATAAGAATCATGAGAGCAATACCTGAGATAACGGCTGAGACAAGGAAGAGTATGGGCATCAGGGCAGTATTCCAGAGTGCCCTTGCCTTGCCGAAAGCCAGGATGAATCCGGTATACCCATGAACCGATACAGCAAGGGGGATACCGATAAGCGCGAAGATCCTGGTGAGCTTCATGTTTTCCTTAAACATGAAGTAGCCGTATATAATACAATTTATAGGGTACAGTATCAGCAGGAATGAGCCCCAGGTGATAGGGGAGGCCAGGTTGAGATAAATAAAAAGGTGCCAAGCACGGTAGGGCATTCCTACATGGAGAAGAAGAAATAAGGGGGCTATGATGAGAACTATCGTGGCCGCGACAACTCCTACCTTGCCGAGTGGTTTGTACTGGCTCAGGCCAAAACCATAAGCCAATGTGGACAGGATAAATGATCCAGCGCTTACACCAGTTAGATAGATATACATAGCTATGTTGAAGCCGAATGCATCCTGGTGAAAGATGTTGTAAAGAACCTGAGTATCCACGACACTATTCCTCTTTCATCTTTTTTGCCTCAACAGTGCCTTGCTCAAGACCGATGTAAAACGTTTGGGGGCCGGTTCCCATATCAGGCTTTATTACCTGAACTGCGTTTTTGGCGATGGCCTTGGCAATATCACTTCGAGGATCGTTAAGATCGCCGAACATTATTGCTCCCGTGGGGCAGACCAGCACACAGGCTGGTTTAAGACCGGCGTCCACTCTATGATGACACCAGTAACACTTCTCTGCGATTTTTTTCCTGGGATTGATGTATCTCACCCCATAGGGGCAGGAGGCCATGCAGTACCGGCAGCCGATACACCTGTGGGGATCGATGTAGACTATCCCGTCGGGGCGCTTGATGCTGGCATTGACTGGACAGACGGTGACACAGATTGGCTTGGCGCAGTTGTTACAGACTATAGGTAGAAAGAATTCCTTTGAATCGGGATAGTGACCTTTTTCTACTTTTTTTACCCAGCTCCTCCAGACGCCAAGCGGTACATCGTTTTCACTCTTGCAGGCTACAGCACAGGCGTTGCAGCCAATGCACTTCCTCAAGTCGACCAACATGGCGTATCGTTTTTTCTTATTGCTCATGACTTTGCCGCGTTATTCTTTATCGTTATTATCTTTATCGATTTTAATATGATCGTCCTTGTCCTGATCACCAATATCTTTCTCATCCTGATCCTGACCGCCCATCTCTTTATCGTCCGCAACTTGTTCTATTTCTGTTTTTTCCTTCTCGGGTGCTTCTTCTTTGATTTTCATGTTTTCATACCATGCCTTTATTCCGCCCGTGATCGTCTTCCGCGATTTGTACCCGAAGAAGACGCCCATTCCTACGAAGAGGAGGATAGCAAATCCACCGCCCATATAATTGAGCTTGACCCATCTTATCGAATCGAGATGTGTTGGGCCCAGGAGAGAGCGAGCCTTTGAACGAACATCATGGCAGCGGGAACAAAAATCCTTAAAAGGACGTTTGGCGCCGTGAGCGGAATCATCGTAATGACAATTGAGACACAACTTCATATCAAACCTCTCCGAGAGGTCGCCCTTGCGATGCCCGGATATCTTTCCTAAAGACGATCCTTTAAAGATCCCTTTAACCATAACCTCAGCATGGCATTTGTTACAGGTCTCTCCCACATTATCCTCATGCACGGACGATGATGGGTCATCATGGGGAAGAATGTAGTGTTTGGTATGACAGTGGTAGCAGAGGGGAAGTTCTTTATTGGGGGAAGGAGTGGCAAAGGTTAAGTGAATATTTTTTTGATATTCTTCTTCTTCTTCAGGATGACAGCGAGCACAATCCACATCAATGAAACCTTCCCTGAAATGAAGATATGGATTGGCATTTGTATGGCAATCCACACAGACCATGCTGCCTTTATGGTGGATATCCTGTGACCATTCTTCTGGATCAACGAAGATGGAGCGCACTTTCCCGCTGCTTGTGATCTGCGAGATATCGGGCTTACCATGGCAGGAAAGACAATCTTGGTCGGTATAGGCGGAAATTTGAGAAAAAGAACGGTTAAAAGAGAAGATTGAAAAAACGAAAAAAATCAACAGACATTTTTTTAGATGCATCCCTCTCAAGCGCCTTGCTTAAGTAATGCTGTGAATGTCCTCAGAGGTCGCGTGCTCTTTGTGGATATAACTATTCTATTCATCTTAGCTCTATGGGCTCTAATCATACAATTCTTAAAAGGGAATAGCAACGGCCCAGATCAGTTTATAGAATTTTTGCTTGTTCCCCAACGGGCTTGTCTTTATACCTTTCCAGATGCCCCCCAGCGGATAATTCTGTAGCGGTAAAAGACAGGAAGAGCAAAGGCGAAAAATGTGGCAATGATAATAAAAACAAAAATTACTTTTTCGAAAGATGTAAGCATTATCCTATCCTTTTAAAATTCATAGACAAGGCCCAAACGGAAAACTCTGGGAGATTGAATTTCCGTTGCAAAGCGAAGCGGGTATTCAGGACCGGTCCATTCATTCTCTTCAGTAGCCAGCCCTCTGTTTATGATATTGAAACCATCTAAGATAATCCTCATTTTTGTTTTCCCGAAATTCAGCGTTTTTTCCAACCTGATGTCTACCGTCCTGTTGTATTCATATCTTGATACACCACGGCGATGTGCTTGGATATAAAAAGGGCCCTGGTTCATTCCTGAGACAATGATTTTGCGCGCGAAAGGTTGCCCATCGTAATATTTGACAATACATCCAATTCTTATGCCAAATAGCGCTAAAAAATTGATGCCTATTCTTCCTGTATATGCCCTGTCAAAACGCATTCTTCCCTTAGTATTGATGAGTGTATTTGGGTTATCATACAAACTGCCTATGACGCCGTCGTCATTTTCCCATTCAGTGTTGCCAGGGCTTGTTGTTCCGACAGCAGTTGTGGCAGTAAAAGAAAGGAAGAAAGTGAATTTAGAACTGTATTTTTTTATAAGAGTGAGGTCAAGTCCTTCGTATCTCGATTTTCTTTTTTCTGAATCCGGGTTGGTGAGAAGAAAAAGATCCTGGCCTAAAGTCTCTTCTTTCTGATTGTAGATAGTAAAGCTGAGGTCATCATGAGAATCAGGGATTCTGTCATCTCCTATATCAAAAAACTCCATTGGTTCAAAGGCTGAAAAGGGTACTCCGGTATTGATCGTTTCAATGAGATTTCTACTCTTTCTAAGAAACCCGCTAAGAGAGAGATGCCAGTTGGAGCCAAAGGTACAGGTAAAGGAGATTGTCAATTCATCCGTGTGAGGTCTTTTCAAACTAGGATCTATCTTTGAAAAAAAGGGTCCTTCCCGCCTGATAAGGGTACTGGCTTCTCCTTCTTGATACTGTTTATCGTTATTTAGATCATTCCAGGTATATACTAATCCTCCTAAAGCATTGGAGTTCCCGTAGGTCAGGAGATAAAGAGGAAGTGTGAAATAGTAACGAGCTACCGAAATCTTGAAAGCTGATGTCTTGGCTTTGGATAAAGGAAAAATGAGGCCGAAACGGGGAGAGACATTGAACCAATTGATCTTGCTTTTTCCTCTGGAAAAATCTTCGCCAAAAGAAGGGTCCGGATTTTGAGAAGGAATCCAGCCATGAGAAGAAGCAAGATGGATTCCAAAATAAAAGGAGATAAAATTAGAAAAAGTAAGGGAGTCCTGGGCAAAAAGATTCAGGTTGATGGAAGATTCCCGGTGATGGACAGGGGTGTTGTATTTTACGATTTCAAGTGATTCCCCCTCGAAAAAACGGAGGTGAAGATTTTCTGTTATTTCTTTTTGGGAAGAAGAGAACCAATGCTGAAGTTGAAAGCCATATTGAAATCTATGGCTAGCTCTAAGGAAATATGGTATTAAAGATTCTCCTTTGATGAGAAATGTTAGAGAGTTCCGTGTATCTCGGTTGGCAAGAGGAGCAGTTCCAGAAGGAATGTTCCTAAGGATTTCAAGGCCATGCTGGCGGGATATTCCTTCTTGAAAACCAGAGCGAATATTCCCGTGAACGAAACATAATCCCGCTTTGATGAAATGATTGTCTTGGATTCTTGAATGCCAGATTGCTTGAAATACATTATAATAATCTCTGCGCTCTGATGTTGTTGAGAAGGGAATATATCTTTCAGCGCCAAAAGTGGGATAAGTGATGATCTGCCCTGTCCAGAGAAAACGGAGAGTGCTTTCAGAATAGCGATATTTTAAGCT
The DNA here is from genome assembly GCA_004377005.1 of Candidatus Aminicenantota bacterium. GTDB lineage: Bacteria > Acidobacteriota > Aminicenantia > Aminicenantales > Aminicenantaceae > SOIV01. The sequence goes on from SOIV01000163.1 coordinate 10,887, forward strand.
CAATAGTCCAGAATAAACTGATGCTTTATCTTCTTGCTCGAAGTCAGCCAAATCCCGGGAAAGATGGAAGGTGGACACTGAAGTAAAAAGGAAAAGTTTTTCAGGGATAAGTGGACCTGAAAAATAAAAATTGCTGTCCATTGAATAATTAAAGGAGTGACTATCAAATATTCCCTCGTTCTCTAGGGCAGGCGATATGTTTGAACTTTGAAATTTCTTGTGGATATAGAAAGCAGATATTCCGCCGTGGTACTGGCCAGTCCCTTCTTGAGTCAGAAGATTGAAATATGCTCCAGGCGAAAGGGCAGAACTAGGGTGGCCAGCATTGATTAATTGTGTGTAATGAAGCGTATTAAAATCAGGAAAAAAAAGAGGCATCCCCGTCCAGTAAGGATCGGTCACATCCATGCCATTGAGGAGATAGATGTTCTGAGTCCAGGAGCTGCCTCCTCTTGAGCTGAAGAGTGCAGGGATGCTTCCCCACAGTCCGCCCACATCGATACGATTTGTTGTAGCGGACAAATCCTGGTTTTCCACAAGAGCCCAAACATTATGAGCTGAAGGGGACTCTTGGATTTGAAATTTATCAAGAATAGTCTGATGGAGAGAGTTTGAATAGTCCAAGAGAAGAACCTTAGAGGAAGACTTATCTTTTTTCTCTTTAGAGCTGAGAATAACTTTTAGATACAGGGATTGAGATGGTTCAAGGAAGACCCTTTCTTGAATATGGGATTTATATCCTTGTGCTTCAAAACGAATTTTGTAGCAGCCAAGGGGAAGCCCGCAAATCATATATAATCCTGATGTATCGCTCAATAGAGTTTTCTCGAAGTCCTCCTCTGTCATGAAGATGGAAATTCTAACATCTTGAAGGGGGTTTTGATTTTCATTGACAATGAGTCCCCAAAGATTCCCATAATCATCAGCAAGGATTTTTAAGTTTAAGATAAGACCAAGAATGACAAAGGTCAGAAGGAAAGGAAACTTATTCAAGCTAGCTTTAATCAGTTAACTTTTTCTCCTCTCGTCTAAAGTATCACTATTTTTTACTTATTTGCTTTAGGCTGTCAAGATAAAATTCAGACAGAATAGACTGCAGTATTGAGAAAGAGTATAATGCTGCTAAATTTTATAAAGAAGAGGGAAAGATGGATAAGAAGTATGATTTGGCTATTATAGGAGGTGGTCCTGGTGGCTATGTGGCTGCTATCAGGGCAGCCCAACTTAAAAAAAGAGTTGTTTTGATCGAGAAGGATAGAATAGGCGGGACATGTATGAATTATGGATGTATTCCCGCCAAATATCTTCTGCACCAGACGAAGATTTATAGAGAGCTAAAAGAAAACAAGAATATTGAAGGCCCTTTAGAAAAAATAAAATGCAACTGGAAGAGAGTCCAGGAAGAGAAGAACAAAATTGTAGAGAGGTTGGTGAAAGGGATAGAGTTTCTCTTAAGGAAAAATGGAATAGAAATTGTCAAAGGGGAAGGTTTCATAAAGAGCGAGAAACAAATTGCTGTTAAGACAGAAGGAGGAGATCAAATTCTTGAGTCAGATAAGATTATCCTTGCCACGGGTAGCAGGCCGGCAGCGCTTCCTTTCCTTGAGCCAAACGGGAAGGAAGTTGTAACATCTCGTGAGGCGCTTGAATTTGATTCCATCCCCACTAAAATGTTGGTAGTCGGAGCAGGTGCGGTCGGAATTGAAATGGGCTCGATTTACCAGAGGCTTGGCTCGGATGTTTCAGTCCTGGAGATTATGCCGACCATACTCCCTGGCAGTGATCGGGAAATGGTTGTCCGACTGGAGAGGATCCTCAAGCAGCAGGGACTCAAAATCCATAATCAAATGAGAATAGAGGAAAGCAACATCAAAGAAGGCAGGGTAAGCCTTAAAGGCACTGACCTTAAAACTCAATCTGCGTTTGAGTTTGAGGCAGAAAAAGTTCTCTTAGCTGCAGGAAGAAAGCCTAACACTGAAGGCTTGACAGGAAAAGACCTTAAACTTCTCCTGGATAAGCAAGGATTTGTCAAAGTAAATAATCTGCTGGAAACAAGCATCCCTGGTATCTATGCCATAGGAGATATGATCGGTGGATTCCTTCTTGCTCATAAAGCATCGCATGAAGGTATAATTGCTGCGGAGAATGCCTCTGGGCTAAAAGCGGAGATGAACTATAAAGCTCTTCCCCTGGCTGTTTATACCGAGCCTGAATTTTCATCAGTTGGTCTTACAGAAGAAGAAGCAAAGGAGAGAGGAATAAAGATTCAGGTCGGGTTGTTCTCTCTCCAGGCAAACGGCCGCGCCCTTACTACGGGAAGCCAGGAAGGTATGGTCAAGATAATTGCAGATGAGAAAGATGAAATCATCGGAGCTCATATCCTGGCCGCAAACGCGAGCGAATTTATCTCTGAGATCAGTTTAGCTATGAAAAGAGGCTTGAAAATTCAGGATGTCTCTTCATCAATCCATATCCATCCGACATTATCAGAAGCTGTGATGGAAGCAGCCCTGAAAGCCAAAAATCAAGCTATTCACATATTGAATATATAGAGCAAAGGGATTAAAAGAAATAAAACGAGATCTTTATTGTCGATGTTGCATTCAGCCCGATTTTGCAGCTCGTCAGTATTTTCACTTTATTATAAGGTGGGTTTGATAAAT
>SOIV01000307.1 GCA_004377005.1 Candidatus Aminicenantota bacterium
TGGAATATAGGTATTATGATCCATAATCTCTCGCCTTTTCGAGAACTTCTATGATATCTATCCCAACAGGACATTTCGAAATGCACCTTCCGCAGCCTGTGCATTGGTAATTTTTGTAAAGTTCGACAAAATACTGAAACTTATGGAGAATTCTCTGTCTTAAGCGTGCGGCTTTATCAGGCCTCGGGTTATGTCCTGAAGAATGCATAGTAAAATCAGGGAACTGACAGTTGTCCCAAGTCCTCACCCTCTCTCCTTTGATCGGAGAGGATGAAGTAACTTCATCATTCATATCAAAACAATGGCATGTGGGACAGAGATAAGTACAGATGCCACAGCGCAAACAGCTTAAAGACTCTTCGTCCCAAAAGGACGAGTTGAACATTTCTTTGAGCTTGGGCGGAATTTTTTTTGTATCTTTGATTTGCCTTTGGATTTTCTTCTTGGATTCCGCCTGAATCTTTTCTAAATCCTTCTTGTCCTTGGCTGTTGGGTTCTTGAAAAGAGCCTTGGCTAAATTTAAGAGATTGTCTCCTTTTTTCGTGAAAGATTCTGCGTAATATTTATCTCCTAAATCAGTCATTAAAATATCCAGGCCCTCTTTGGAATGGGGGGAGCCGTCAACCGAGAGACAGAAGCAATTGGGAGAAGGAGGTGTGTTACAGGCAAGCCCAACAAGTGCTGTTGAGTTTCTTCTTTTCCAGTAGTAGGGGTCCTTGAAGTCACCGCCAAAAACCTTGTCCGTAAGAGTAAGCGCCTTGGCATCGCATGGTCTCACGCCAAAGATAACAGATGGCGTTTCCTCAGGAAGGACCTCATTGACTTTGAGCTCCTCCTCGTTTGAAGTGCTGAACTCCAGGAGCACTTCTCTTTGGGGAAAGATGATCTTTTTTGGAGAGAGGACAGTGTTGAGATAATCCAGGTCTATGATTTCAGAATTCTTGATAACCTCGAAGTTCCAGAAATCGCCATCTTTTTGCGGAGCATATATTGTATAAGATTCAAGCTTCTTCACCCACTGGGGCAAGGCTTTTTTTGACAGCACTTTTTCCATTTACTTACCTTATAAAGTCCTCTGGATCATCATCCTTAAAACTTGAGACAAGAGAAGGTTTGCCAGGATCAAAGCCCGCTTCATAGTCAAAAAGCTCTTTGGCTTCTTTTTCCAATTTCTTATTCAAGAACCTGACCGGGATATCCAGAGGACAGACTCTTTCGCATTCTCCGCAGTCAATGCAGCGTCCAGCAAGATGGATGGCCCTGACAAAGTGATAGACAAAATTCTCTGAAGATACGGGCGATTTTTCCAACCATTTTATTTTTTGGGCCTTTTCTTCGGCAGGAGTATCTGGTGTTACAACAAAATTTATGGTATCAGCCACACATTCGTCACAATAGCACATCGGGCATACAGACCGGCAGGCATAGCATCGAATGCATTTGTCTATCTGTTCCTTCCAGAATTTCCACCTTTCCTCTGGAGGTAAAGATTCGATTTTCTCCAGAGATTTGAAAGGATTTTCTACATTGCGCTTGGTTTTTTCTCCGATTAAGACATCATAGACGACCGGGAAATGGGCTTTGCATTCAAGGCATCTCTCAGAAAGCACTTCTTGAGCCGCAATTTTAATCTTCCCATCTTCTGTTGAGATAACAAAATCGTCCTTGGCGCCGAACTCAACTTTTTTAGCTTTTTTTCCTTTCAATTTTTTGGCAAGCTTTTTCTCATCAAGGACGCCGGTATTTTCGCAGGAGATTCCTAATACATAAACGTCATCTCTTTTGATGAATTCTTCTTGAAGCAAGACATTGATGGCTCGGCTGTCGCATCCTTTTACAACGATTCCTACTGGCCTCTCATCAGGTTCCTTCTCCTTAGCTTTTTTTCTTTTTTCATCCTGGAGGAAGAGGGTAAGATTATAAACACAGGTTGGATCCCAGACCAGCCTCTCAACGTCTTCAGGATTTTTTATAAAAGCCGGGACTGAAAGCAGGCCGTTTGAGCTTCTTTGGAAGCCTATGATGTATTTAACTTTTCCTTCTTTTAAGATTTGGTGGGCTTCTTTTTTGAGCTCCTCGAGGTTTACCATTATTGAGTTCTCCTCAGCTTTTTTTGAGGTCCGAGTGGCTTTAGTTCTTGGACAAAATCTTTTATAATTTGAGTATATTTTACTCCTTCTGCCGCCGAGACCCAGGACATCTGGAAGCGCTCGGGTTCAAGGCCGACATACTCTAAAAGCTTCTTGACCAGGGCAATTCTCCGCCGGGCATAGAAGTTACCTTTGATATAGTGGCAGTCGCCTGGATGACAACCTGAAACGAGCACTCCGTCTGCTCCTTTGTTAAAGGCAGAGAATATGTAGAGAGGGGACACGCTCCCCGAACACATGACAGTGATGGGAATAACATTGGGTGGATACTCCATTCGGGAGACTCCAGCCAGGTCGCTTCCGGCTGATGAACACCACTTGCAGAGAAAAGCAACTATTTTTGGTTCAAATTCTTCTGCCACTTTTTAGCCTCCGAGTGCTGCCTTTATCATTTCATCTACCTGGAGAGGAGTCATATTTTTAACCTGGATGGCTGCTCTCAGGCAGGTTGCCGAACAAGTCCCGCATCCCTCGCAGAGAACTTCATTCACCTCGACTTTGCCGTCTTTGAGGGAAAGAGAATCATAAGGACAGACTTGAACACACATTCCGCAGCCAGTGCAGAGATTGATGTTAACCTCGGCCACTGTGGGAGCATGGTAAAGCCTTTCCTGGGACAAGATGGAGATAGCTTTGGCCGCTGCTCCGCTTGCTTGAGCCACAGCTTCAGGGATGTCTTTGGGTGCCTGGGCAGCTCCTGCAAGGAACATTCCAGACGTAACACTCTCTACAGGCCTGAGCTTCGGATGAGCTTCGGCCAGAAAGCCATCCTTGTCCATGGCGATTTTGAGTTTCTTGGCCAGTTCATCTGCTCCCTTAGAGGGACGCGTGGCCGTGGCCAGAACGACCATATCGGCATCGATCTCGATGTCTTTTCCGATCAGGGTATCAACGCCCCAGACCTTGATTTTGCCTTTATCTTCAAATATTTTCGAAACCTTTCCTCTGAGGTAGAGGACTCCATCGTCTTCTACTGCTCTCTGGACGAATTCCTCGTAGTCTTTTCCTCCTGACCTGATATCGATATAAAAAATATAGGCCTGGCCATCTGGGACATGATGCTTGTAGAGCATGGCATGTTTGGCTGTGTACATGCAGCATATTTTAGAGCAGTAAGCGCAGTGAAGTTCAGGGTCACGGGAGCCAGCGCACTGGATAAAGACAACCTCCTTGGGTTCTTTGCGGTCTGACGGCCTGAGAACTTTTCCCAATGTCGGTCCAGAGGCGGAGAGTAATCTTTCAAATTGAAGTCCATCCAGGACATCCGGGTATTTTCCATACCCGTATTCAGTCAACAATTCTTTTTCATACAGATCGTATCCAGTGGCGACGATAATGGCCCCAACCTCTTCCTCGACGATTTCAGGTTTCATATCGAAGTCAATTGCCTCTGGCTCGCAGACATCTGCGCACTTACCGCAGGCAATCGGCAAAAGGCCGGGGCAATGTTTTATGTCCAGAGTAAAGGTAGCTGGAATAGCCTGAGGAAAGGGAATATAAATGGCTCGCCGTGCGGTTAAACCTAGATTAAATTCGTCAGGGACAGCCACGGGACAGACTTTGGTGCATTCATCACAGAGAGTACATTTATCAGCGTCAACATAGGTGGGCTTTTTGAGAATTTTAACTTTAAAATTTCCCACATACCCGGAGATTTCCTGAACTTCGCTGTAAGTCATGAGCTTAATCTTGGGGTGTTTGGAAACCTCTACCATTTTTGGCGTCAGAATACACTGGGAGCAGTCGAGAGTAGGGAAGGTTTCAGAGAGCTGAATCATATGGCCCCCGATGGAAGGTTCCCTTTCTACCAGAATGACTTCAAAGCCAGTGTTGGCTAGGTCTAATGCAGACTGGATGCCTGCTATTCCGCCGCCAATAACCAGAGCTCTCCGGGTGACAGGGACGCTTATCGGCTCCAGAGGTTCATTCCTGCGAACTCTTTGCACAGCGCTCTTGGTAAGTTTTATAGCTTTATCTGTCGCTTTTTCCATGTCTTTATGGACCCAGCTGCACTGTTCGCGGATATTAGCGATCTCACACTGGAACGCATTGAGTCCGGCTGATTTGGCAGTATTCCTGAAGGTTGTCTCATGAAGATTTGGAGAGCAACAGGCGACAACCACGTTGTCCAGCTTCTTTTCCTTTATGGC
>SOIV01000207.1 GCA_004377005.1 Candidatus Aminicenantota bacterium
TACGTTTCTGTTTTTTCCAGAGCCAGAATAAATAGACAGCTGGGCTCTGATAAAGAGCGAAAATCATGGGCCAGAAGATGAACCAGTAGATATTGAAGTCAAGGACAAAGAGATAAATGAAGACTAAAATACCAACCAGAGAGGCCAATATGGAAGCGATAAGCAAGAGATAGGAGTAGTTTTTTTTATTGGAATCCATAGCCTATTCCGATTCCCGCCTCAAAGCCTCCAATATTTATCCTGTAATCAGCCGGCTTCATCTTACAATAGGAATAAATGATTTCTTGATTAAGCTCATTTATTGATATAACCAGAAGAGCTTCTTTTCCCTGGGCATTGACTGAGAATATCTGGTGGGCGGTACTGGATTCGAACCAGTGACACCCGGCTTGTAAAACCGGTACTCTACCGCTGAGCTAACCGCCCACTATTTTCCGTTCTTTCTCGTAAGGTCATAATTAAAGTAGAGAAAACATTCATTTTTGTCAATGGGGTCAGGCTCACAAGTCTGACCCCATGTTGACATAAAATTAGCCATATGTTAAATTTAGATTCCATTATCTTCATAAAAGATTGAGGTAGAAAGTATGTTTGCTGTTATTAAAACTGGTGGAAAACAATATAAGGTTCAAGAAGGCGATGTTCTTAATGTTGAAAAACTCAACATGGAGAAGGAAAAAAAAGTCACTTTTGACAAGGTTCTTCTTATTGAGGATGAAGGAAAAACTCTGATCGGAACTCCTTTTGTTGAAAATGCCCTGGTGAGGGCAGAGGTTATTGAGAATTTTAAGGATAAGAAGGTCCTTGTCTTCAAGAAGAAGAGAAGGAAACAGTACAGGAGAACAAGAGGTCATCGCCAGGAGCTCACTCGGATAAAAATTGAAGAGATTATCCAGGGGATAAAAGCTGCTCCCAAGAAAAAGCCAGCTGAAGTGGTGAAAAAGGAAAAAGAGGAGGTAACTCCCGAGAAAAAAGTTCCCGAAGTTGCTAAAAAGGAAAAGGTGAAGGTAACTCCCAAGAAGCCAGTTGTAGTAAGTGAAGCGAAACCGAAAAAGCCTAAAAGCAAGGCACCTTCTAAAAAGAAAACCGCAGCTAAAACTGCCGCCAAAACTAAGAAAACAGCCTTAAAAAAGGAGAAATAGAATGGCTCACAAAAAATCTGCTGGAAGTGCAAAAAATGGAAGAGAAAGCCGTTCAAAAAGGCTAGGTGTGAAACGGTCAGGTGGACAATTTGTTCCTGCTGGTTCCATCATTGTGCGTCAAAGAGGCACACCGTTTAAACCTGGATTAAATGTCGGAAGAGGAAAAGACGATACTCTCTTTGCTAAGATCACCGGAATTGTTCGTTTTGAAACAAAAGGCAAAGGGAGAAAATTTGTCTCCGTCGTCCCTTCCTAGGAGGTTCCGACTCCGATAAAATATGTTTGTTGATCAGGTCAAGGCAACCCTCTGCGCAGGAAAAGGAGGCAACGGCTGTGTAAGTTTCCGGAGGGAATGGAGAGTCCCTCGAGGGGGGCCAGATGGCGGTCGGGGAGGAGACGGAGGGAGCATTTATTTAGTTTCCGATGAAAACCTCAATTCCCTAGTCTCTTTTCGTTATCGTCCAATAAACAAAGCAAAAAAGGGTGCACACGGCGAGGGAGGAAATCGCCAGGGAAAAAGAGGAGAAGATCTCCATCTCAGAGTTCCTGTAGGGACCACTGTCAAAGAAAAAAATAAGGAAGATGTTCTTTTTGATTTTATTTCTCCTGGACAGAAGTATTTGGCTGCAAAAGGAGGAAAGGGTGGCAGGGGCAATGCTTCTTATGCCTCTTCAACTCATCAAGCGCCTAGAGAGCGGGAGGAAGGTCAACCGGGAGAAGAGAAAGATTTTATCCTTGAGCTTAAGCTCGTTGCCGATGTAGGCTTGATTGGTTTTCCTAATGTAGGAAAGTCAACCCTGATATCTAAAATTTCAGCAGCAAAACCTGTTATCGCCGATTATCCCTTCACAACACTTATTCCGAATTTAGGTGTAGTGGATGTTGATGAATTCCGGAGTTTTGTCATCGCGGATATACCTGGCTTGATAGAGGGAGCTCACCTTGGCCATGGCCTGGGCATAAAATTCCTGAGGCATGTGGAAAGGACAAAAATCTTGCTCCATCTTATTGATGTCTCACCTTATACGGAAAGGGATCCTGTCCAAGATTTCAGAGCCGTTATGAAAGAACTCGAGGCTTTCAGCCCTCGATTGGTTAAAAGGCATCAAATTTTAGCAGCGAACAAGATAGATCTTCTTGGAACGAAGGAGCGTGGGTTGAGTGAGGTGAGGAAATTGGCGCGCAGAGAAGGGCTTCCATTTTTTGCCATATCTGCGCTAAAAGAAGAAGGGCTTAAGAAATTGGTGAATTCGACGTCTAAGGCTTTAGACCTTTTGGGAGAAAATAAAGAATAGATTCATGAAGAAGGAGAGAATAGGACTTTTTGGAGGGACATTCAATCCTGTTCACTCTGGGCATTTAAAGGCTGCAGAGGTTGTTCAAAAGAGGTTTCTCCTGGATAAAATACTCTTTATTCCTTCTTATATCCCCCCTCATAAGGACACGGCGGAAATCGCCTCTCCTTCCCATCGCTTGAAAATGGTCGAAATCGCCCTCCGCGGCTTTTCTCATTTCATTCCATGTTCCATAGAGATCGATGCTGAAGAAAAATCCTATTCAATCATAACGATAAACAGGATAAAAAAACTCTATCCAAAATCCTGGATTTTCTTCATCCTTGGGGTCGATGGTTTTTTAGAAGTCGACACCTGGAAGGATTACGAACAATTGCTAGAGCAGTGCTTTTTTGTAGTTATAAGCCGGCCAGGTTATCTTTTAGACGAAGCGAAGAAAACTTTAGAGGGAAAATACAGAGAAAAAATGTATAAGCTGGCAAAATCCGAATTCATAAAAGATGAGATGCTTCTCTCCTTCAGGATATTCCTCCTGCCGATAGATGCTTTAGATATAGCTTCTACTGAGATCAGGGGAATAATAAAGAGAGGTGATTCCATAAAGGATATGGTTTCAGAGAGAGTCGAAGATTATATAAGAGAGAATAGGCTTTATAAGGTATGAAAATGGCTGAGGAAAGAACCGGAAAAGCAATTTCTAAAAGGAGTCTTCCACGTGAGGTGAAGATTTCAATAAAAGCCAGCAAGGCAAAAAAGGGAGAGAACCTTGTAGTTCTTGATTTAAGAGGGATATCTTCTTTTACAGATTATTTCGTTATTATGCATGGAAACTCCGCCAGGCAGAACCTTGCCCTTAACGAGAATATTGAGAAAGAATTAAAAAAGGAAAAGATTATGCCCTTGAGCGTAGAAGGCAGAAAACTTGCTGAGTGGATATTAATGGATTATGGGAGTTTCATTATTCATGTTTTTTCTGAGAAAGCACGAGAATATTATTCTCTTGAAAAATTGTGGGGAGATGCCCATAAATTCTCTTATTGATTCCTTTTAAAAGGGGCCTGTTGTCCTTGCTCAATAATTCGGTAACAGTTTTATAATGCAATTGCAAGGAGCGCAGCGACACGGCAATCCCAAGCTGTTATTAGAAAATCAGGGATTATTCTTTTTTTTATATTAAAAAAGAAGCCTGTCCCTTTTTTACACAATAAATCATTGCATATATTTTAAAATGTAGGTTTGATAAATCAAACCCCTACAATATGAACCGGCGGGTTTGATGAATCAAGCCCCTACAAATAAATCAAATTCCTTTGCTAAAAAAAGGCGGGTTTGATGAATCAAGTCCCTGCAAATAAAACAAGTCCTAACGTCAAAAAAAGTGTGGGTTTGATGAGTCAAGCCCTTACAGTAAAAAAATATTGACATTTTCTGTTTTAATCATTATTGTTTATTGAAAATTTTAGGTAAGAGGAGAGAGATTCTTAAAGATAAACAATCTAAAATTGATATTTTATGAAGTTAAAAATTTTATGGCCTGGAAAAACTCGCAACAGAGAAATAAGAAGCTTACAAGAATTTTATTTAAGGAAAATCAATCAGTTAGCTCCATGCGAGCTCATCCAAACAAAGGAGGCAAAAGGTATTCCAGAAAAATTTGCCAATAGAATTAAAGAAATTGAGGCTTTTGGGCTTGAAAAAAACTTTAAAGATGATTATATTATCTGCCTCTTCGATGAAGGTAAAGAAATGAGTTCTATTGATTTTGCTTGTTTTTTAGAGAAGATTGCTTCAAATTCCTCTCGGGTCATGACCTTTGTTGTCGGGGGATTTTTGGGTCTGGAAGAGAGAATTTTAAAGAGGGCGGATTTTATTCTCTCCCTTTCTCGAATGACCTTCTCTCATGAGTTAAGTCGAATCATGATTTTAGAACAGATATATCGGTCCTTAGCGACCATGAAACGAAGACAATACGCGAAATAAGGGGGATTATTTTGAACAAAAAGGAAAGAGAAAGATACAGAAATAAGCTTTTGAAAAAAAAGGAAGAAATTGTTAATAAGATAAGTGAAACGTACAATGAAAGTAAAGAAGTGGAGTCTGGAATAGCTCAGGATGTTGTAGATAAAGCAGAAAGTTCTTATACCAAAGAATTCCTTTTAAGCCTTTCTGATGCAGAACGAGAACAGCTGCTTCTGATTGATGATGCTCTTAAAAGAATTGATAAAAAAGAGATAGGTATTTGTCAGAGGTGCGGAAAAGATATAAACAAAAAAAGGCTTGATGCTGTTCCCTGGACTTCTTATTGCATTGATTGTCAAGAAATAGAAGAGGAAGAATCTTCTTGATCTCTTCTCTCTCTAAGAAAATTTACTCCTATTCTAAATTAGCCGAGCTTATTTTTTTCCCTTCTTTCTGCGAATTGTGTTCTTCTTTGCTTGAATTTCCCCGGGAAAGAGTCATCTGCCACGCATGTTGGAAGAGCATAAGAGCTTCCCATCCTTCTTATTGTTTATGCTGCGGCCGGTTTTTTGAAGCTTTAGAAGAGCCTCATGTCTGTCAAGTTTGCTTAGAGAAACGCCCTCCTTTTTCGCATCATCGTTCTTGTGGCAAGTACAAGGGGAAATTGAAAGACATCATCCTTCTGTATAAATATCGCCATTTCCAGGTTCTAGGAAAGGATCTGGCCAATTTTGTTTATCGTGCTTTGGGTAGAGAGGAGGAGATATGGTGGAAAGTAGACGCCATCATACCCGTTCCCCTTCATCCAAAAAGGAAAAAAAAGCGAGGCTTTAACCAGGCTCAAATCATCGCCAAAGAATTAGCCAGGATTAAGGGAATTGAACTTAGGGATCAAATGTTGCTGAAAATTAAAAATGTTCCTCCCCAGACCTCCTTGAGGGTCGAAGAAAGAGCGGAAAATGTTTCAGGAGCATTCGGTGTAGCAAAAGGAAACAAGATAAAAGGGAAAGTTGTGCTCCTGGTGGATGATGTCTACACGACAGGGTCGACGATTCGAGAGTGCAGCTCCGTGTTAAGGAAGGCCGGCGTGAAAGAAGTAAAGGCATTGACTGTAGCTCAAGCCTGAGTCCTTTCATCTCTCAGTGTTATAAGGTCCCTAAAAGGGTCCCATCTGATTATAGCCATTTTTGCCTCCTTAATATCTTAGTACCAATTTGTCAAATATTTTAAAGGTTTTTTTGTAAAAGGTAACAAAGATACTTTTTTGCTTACCGTAAGCCAGAGATCAGGACTGTGGCTTCGCCTTTGAGCTTCTTCTCTTCCAGCTTTTTTAGTAATTCCTCAGTTGTTCCCCTGAGGAATTCCTCATAGATCTTCGTCATTTCTCTGGCAATGACAATCTGTCTATTTCCTATTGTTTCCCGAGTGAGATCAAGAAAAGAAAGAAGCTTCCGGGTAGGGAGGTAAAAAACAAGGGTTGCTTTTTCATTTTTTAATGAAACAAGCAATTTTTTTGTTGCTACTTTCTTAGGGGGAAGGAATCCGAGGAAGAGGAATCTATGGGTAGGAAGGCCGGCTACTGAGAGGGCTGCGGTTATTGCCGCTGGCCCGGGAATAGGGATTATTTTTATTCCTTGCGTAATGGCTTCTCTAATCAGAGGATAACCAGGGTCAGAGATACCAGGGGTTCCGGAATCCGTGACGAGAGCTACATTTTTTCCCTGTTTGAGGAGACTAATAATTTGAGGGATTTTCTGGCTTTCCTTGGGGTGGTAGTAGCTTATAAGCTTTTTTTTAATACTGTATTTATTCAAGAGCTTTCTTGTCCGGCGCGTGTCTTCACAAACTATGACGGACACTTCTCCAAGAGTTCTCAATGCTCTAAAGGTTAAGTCTTCCAGGTTTCCAATAGGGGTTGCGACAACATACAGGTCGCCTGATGGTTTAAGTGCTGAGTTTTCCCCCTGCATAACCTATTTGTCCCAATCAAAAGGGAAGAGAAAGTCATGGCCTACAGATCGGGAGGACATTTTGGGAATAGGCGGAAGTTTTCTTTTGAACTCAGAATTTTTAATAAGGCTGATAATTTTTTCGACGGTTTCTTTCTTGAATCCCGAAGCAATGATATCTTTTTTTGAGGTCCTTTTATCTACCAGCTGATAGAGGATTTTATCGATTTCATCATAAGGGAGACCGATTTCGCCCTCATCTGTTTGTCCAATCCATAAACCCGCTGAGGGTATTTTTTTCCGGATTTTCTCAGGAATTCCGAGGTATTCCGCAAGCTGCCTGATTTGAGTCTTGTAGAGGTCACCTAAAGGATTTATCCCGCAGGCCATATCACCGTGGATTGTGCCGTACCCTAAAAGCAGCTCTGTTTTGTTACTTGTCCCTAATATTAAGGCCTTCTCCCGGGCAGAAAAGTCGTAAAGGATGGACATCCTTTCTCTGGCCATTTTGTTTCCTTTTAGGATCCTGTTCTCAGTCGGATAGCTTGAGAAATAAGAGTCAACCATCGGAGAAATGTTAATAATTCTTGATTTTATCTTTAATAGCCGAGAGAATTCTTGAGCATCCTTCACATCCTTGCTGAAGGTTTCCCCATAAGGTATGATGAGACCGATAACGTTGCTTGGTTTAAGTGCTTTTGCAGCGAGGAAAGCACAAACTGCCGAGTCTAGCCCGCCTGAGAGGCCCAAGATTCCTTTTTTATAATTGAACTTGGATAATTCTTCCCTGATAAATGCAGTGAGAATTTTTTCCACAAAAGGTTCGTTAATCTTCATACTTGCTGATGATCCTCTTTAGAGCTTCAAGGATGATCTCAGGCCTGTCATCTCTTTTGTAAGGCCATTTTTTGCGCACTTCACGAATATCGTTAAGATTTATTTCTTGAAGCAGAAATTCGTTGTCAAGATAGGATGCCTTGGCCACCAGTTTCCCCATGGGATTGTATATGAATGAGCCACCCGCAAAGTGCTTTCCATCTTCAAACCCCACCCTGTTACAGTAGATGAGGAAAGCGGTGGAAAAAAGCGAAATGGTTTCCCCCATCGACTCCCACATTCGGCTCGTCTCGTAGGCTTCCTTGCCTTGAATTCCTCGGCCAGGAGCCGCACTAATGACGATGATAATATCTGAGCCGCCAGCAAATAGAAGATAACATGCACCATAATGAAGAAAGTCCCGACAAATCATCATTCCTGCATTTCCATAGGGAGTGGAAAAAGTGTGAAAATTTTTGCCTTGGGCAAAAAACTTACCTTCTTCGAACATTCCGTAGGTAGGAAGAAAAACCTTACGATGGATATGCACAATCTTTCCTTCTGATAAAAAAGCGGCGGAATTATAGAAAAGTCCTCTTTCTTTCTCTTCCACAAAACCAAAAACAAGGGAGACATCACGGCTTGCAGTCTTGAGTTCGTCGAAGATAGGATTTGAATCTGGGGAAAGAGCCACTTCTCCTACTAAATCTTTAAGGGTGTAACCGGTGAGGCTGAGTTCGGGGAAGATCAGAAGATCAACATTTTTCTTTTTTGCTTTTTCTATGTACTTGAGATGTAGATCGAAATTTTTTTCCACATTTCCCAAGCGGGGAGAAATCTGAGCTAAGGCAACTTTCATGATGCAAAAGTTATCATAATTTACCCTCCTTTTCAATCGAGGTCAGACCTTTGTAGGGGTTTGATTTATCAAGCCCACCTTTTAATCCTATAAAAAATAATTGAGTTTGATATATCAGACTTTGACATTAAGAAAAAAGGGGACAGGCTACTTTTCCTGGAAGGGAGAGGAATGTCTCTACTCGTGGACAGTTCATACAGAAAAAGTAGCCTGTCCATTTTTTTCACTGTGTAGGGGTTTGATTTATCAAACCCACCTGTTACAATACACGTAATTATTTACAATATAGGGGTCAGGTTTTGACTTTGGGTAGAAGTGGATTGGCGCAACTCTCTTTTTTAGAAAAAGTAGCCTGTCCCTTTTTTAAACTTGAATTTTTTTGGGATATAATTAATATATAAAGATGGAAAGGAAGCATTTGATGATGAGGCATATAAAAATTTTAGTTTTAAAGATCTGAACCCTATGGAACACATCGGTTTTTACTTAAGGGATATATATTTTCATAAAAAGAGTGGTCCTCTTATTTTCAAGTACGAAGGGCTCCAAAGATACCTTTTCTTTCATGATGGATTTTTAGTTTTTGCCAAAATAACCCATCCTCAAGAATTACTGGGAGAAGTTTTGTTTAAGCTGGGAAAAATTTCAAGGTCGACCTATTCTAAAATTGACTCGTACATCGATCCGACGCTTAGATTAGGGGAAAGTTTGATGAAAGAAGGCCTTCTCTCTGAGGACGATTTGTATGCTGGCTTGCGGTATCAAATGAGAGAAATAACTTTGAATATTTTTCCCTTTTTTGATGGAAAATTTAGATTTCAAGAGAGAGGTAAATTCGCCGAGGAGGAATTCAAATCTAAAATAACTATTCCTGATTTGATTGAAGAGGGAATAAGGCGGATAAAGTACTATTCTAAGTTGGAAAAATTCATGGTGAAAAAGGTGCTTTTTCCTAAGAGTGAGGATTTCATTGACCGCTTAACAGGAGAAGAGAGGAAAATAATTGGCACAATTGATGGAAGTTTTTCAGCAGAAGATCTTTTTCATTCTGGAGATTTCGAACCTAAGTTTTTTTGGAAGAGCCTCTATCTCTCTTATTGCTTGAACATAATAGACATTATGGATCCAGAAAAAGTTCCAGTGAAAAAGGAGAAGGCTGAAAAAGCTACTTTTGAGGTTAAGGATAAGAAGTTAGCCGAGGTGATAGCAATGAGTGAGCAGCTTTCGACCATGGATTATTATCAGATATTAAATATTCCCGAAGGTTCTTCTCCATACCAGATAAAATTATCCTATTTTCGTTTGACTCGCGAATATCATCCTGGCTGCTTTAGTAAAGATCTTCCTTCAGATATAAAGGATAAAATTGAGGATGTATTCGGTCATATTACAAAAGCCTACGATACCCTCGGCGATGAAAAAAAGAAGCAGGAATACGATTCCAAGAGAGAAGCCTCCCCAGTACTGGGTGGAAAGGAGTTGGAAAAGAAAGCAGATATTAAGTACCGTCAGGGTAGGACGCTGTATAATCAGGAAAGATATGATGAGGCTTTAAAACTTTTAGAAGAAGCTGTAAGGCTGAAGAAGAACAAAGGGGTCTATTTTCTTGTGCTTGCTATGGCAAAGTCGAAAGTTCCCCCGTTTCACAAGAAGGCTGAAGAGGCCTTCCAGAAAGCTATTAAACTAGAACCTTCGAATCCAGAATTTTATGTGGGGTTAGGAACATATTATAAAGAAGAGGGATTTTTTGATAAAGCCAAAAAGCAATTCAAAAAGGCTTTGGAGATTGATCCTGAAAATAAAATTGCCCTCAAGGAATTAGGTCTAACAGAGAAACTTAAGAAAAAGGGCCTCACGGGAATATTTAAACATTTGGGAAAAAAGAAAAAGAAGAGATAGGGTTAATCTTTCTTGACAAGTTTTAAGAACTCTTTTTCCTCGAGAGTTGGAATACCCAGTTTCAGAGCCCGTTCGAGTTTTGATCCAGGGGAATCTCCCACCACAACATAAGTCGTTTTGCTACTGATTGAGGAGGAGACAGTCCCTCCTAAGCTTTCGATATTTTCTGTGGCTTCCTCCCTGCTCAAGTCTGAGAGCTTTCCTGTCAGAACAAAAATTTGTCCGGCGAGAGGACGCTCGCTTTTTCTCTCTTTTTTTATGGAGGAAAAGTTCAGGCCGGCTTCTTTCAGTTTATTTATAAGTTCGATATTTTCAGGCTGTTTAAAAAAGAAAACAATGCTTTCGCCTACCTTGGGTCCGACATCCTCTATCTGGATAAGCTCATCTAAAGACACCTTGGCTAAAGAGTCAATACCTTTGAAATAATCAGCCAGTGCCTGGGCGGTTCGTTCTCCCACATATCTTATCCCGAGGGCATAAATCAGCCGGCTAACATCTCTTTGTTTTGATTTTTCAATTTCATCCAATAAATTCTGAGAGCTTTTTGGTCCCATCCTTTCGAGATTCGCCAGGTCCTCAAGGTTCAGAGAATAGAGGTCTGATATATTTCTAACTAATTTTTTCTCTAAAAGCTGATCGACCAGCGCTACTCCTAATCCTTCTATATTCATAGCCCTCCGTGAAGCAAAATGGAGAAGAGATTTCTTCAATTTGGCGGGACAGGAAGGATTTTCACAGCGGGAAATCGCTTCCCCTTCTGGCCTGAAAGTTAAAGAATGACAAACAGGACAGTTGGAGGGGAAGGCGAATTTTTTTTCTTTTCTTGTTCGTTTTCCTTTCATAACTGAGACAATTTTCGGGATGACATCTCCGCTCCTCGCGATGAGAACATAATCGCCCACTCTTATGTCTTTTCTTTTTATTTCATCCTCATTATGGAGAGTAGAGCGGCTTATAGTGATTCCAGATAGCTTAACTGGTTCTAAAATGGCTACGGGGGTTAAGGCACCTGTTCTCCCTACCTGAACAACGATATCTTTTATCTTTGTCGTAGCCTGTCTGGCAGGAAATTTGAATGAGATGGACCATCGGGGAAACTTGGCTGTGCTCCCTAGAAGCTTTTGCTGTTCGGTCGAGTCGACCTTGACCACGACTCCGTCAACATCATAATCCAAACTCTCTCTTTTCTCCCGCCATTCCTCCCAGAAGGAAATGACTTCCTCTAGGTTAGAGCAGTGGCGAGAGGAAGGATTGGTTTTGAAGCCCAGCTCTGTCAATGCCTTCAAATTTTTCCACTGGCTTGCTTGCTCTTTTCCTTCGATGAAAATGGAGTAGAGGAATACATCCAGGTGGCGCGAAGCTACTTCTTTAGGATCGAGAAGACGGAGAGAGCCGGCTGCTGCATTCCTGGGGTTGGCAAAAAGAGGCTCTTCCATTTTTGACCTTTCCTCGTTTATTTTTTGGAAAGATTTAAAGGGCAGATAGACTTCTCCTCTGACTTCTATTTCATGGGGATCGTTGATTATAAGGGGGAAACTCCTGATTGTTTTAACGTTCAGAGAGACATCATCTCCTCTGAAGCCGTCTCCCCGGCTTACAGCCTGAAAATACTTGCCATCGCGGTATACGGTTGAAATCCCTAGGCCGTCTATTTTCAACTCAGCCACATAATCTATTTTTTCTCCGGGAATGATTCTTTTAATTCTCTCTTCGAATTCTCTTAATTCTTCAATGCTGTAGCAGTTATCCATGCTGAGCATAGGTGTACGGTGCTCAATAGATGCGAATCCAGTGATTGGTTGTTCTCCTACTCTCTGAGTGGGAGATTCTGGAGTGATCAGTTCAGGGAACTGCTTTTCAAGTTTTTCTAGCTCTTTGACAAGCATGTCAAATTCATAGTCGGAAATCTGAGGGTCGTTATCTACATAATATTTTTTTTCGTGATATTTTATACCTGTTCTTAATTTTTGGATTTTTTGGGCAGCCTGTTTGAGAGAGAGAGGTTTAGCTGCCATTTTTAGCCACCATATTTGATTATATGGACTGATAGGTTTTTCTGCATGTGTGTGGGTAGATGAATAATATAATAGTATAGGGAAAAGTTCAAATTACAATTAAGATTATGGGGAACGTCCCCTTAATTGATTAATTCTATCTGATCCCTAATCTTTGTTTGGTTTCTTCGATAAGTTTATTGAAATTTTCTAAGACGATTTTCTGCTCAGCTTTAAGCTTTTGAATGGCCTTTTCCTCTGCTTCGATTTCATCCAGCATATTATCCATCTCTTTTAGCTCTGCGTCGGATAAGTCTTCTTCGTCTTTTTCTCCGAATTTTTTATTGAATGTCTTAGTAAGGTTTTCCAATTTTTTACTTTTCTTTTGAAGCGCTTTGACGTTCTGGTTGTATTTGGTGTTTCTATCCGAGGTGAAAAAGATGCTTTCAGCTAATTCCATGGCTTTTTTTGAATTTGCAGCAGAGAGGAAGCTGGCCTCGAGCAAGTAACGTATCGCTTCCTGGGAGACTGAGGGATTTGACTTGGTCTTATCAGCTAGGATAATTCCGACATAAAAAGCCATTTCGCCACTTCTCTGTTTTCCATAGGCCAGTTTAAAGTATTTCAATGCTTCTTCTTTTTTCTTGTTTTTGTAGAGGGTTTTAGCATAGAAAGCATAGCTTGCGAAGTCTTTTAGAACCGAAACGGGAATTTCAAAAGCCTTCTCTGCATCCTTATAAAACCTGATATCATAAAGGGACTTTCCTACCTTCTTCAGGCTGTTCGCGATTTGGACATCCTTTAAGATATTATAGGAATTTATATAGGAGTCGACAGCCTCTTTGAGGTATTTTGACTTTTCCAGGGCTTGTCCATGAGTAAAGTAGCCGGCTCCTATAAATTTATTCCATTGCTCTGGAGTTGCATCTGGAGAATTATTATTTTTACTGGCTTTGGCAATTTGGATGACTTGGGAAGCGTAGTTTTTAGCCTTTTCCAGATTCTGACCGCGCTGGCTGAATATTCCTGAGACTGTTATTAAAACCCTACATTTAGTGAGGTCATCAAGGCCACCCAATGCCAGAGCTTTTTCACCATATTCTATGGTTTCTCTGGCTGTCTTGCCTGCATAATTTTGTACGCAGAGTGTGGCGTAGACAAAATTTTCGTATTGAGTTCCTTTGCCTGCATATTTTGCCAGGTATTCTTTGAGGAATTTGACTCTTTGGGCCGCATTCGAAGTGGTCATAGCTTTGATATAGTCATCATTAGCAACAGTTTGAGCTGGCAAAGAAGCAGAGATAAAAAGAATCATAATTAGTGTCGTAAAGGCTGTTTTTTTCATTTTTGGACCTCTAATAAAAATTTTATGAATAATAGCGCGCACGGATTAAAATGTCAATATATTATATAATTATTATAGTTTACAGAAACGTTAATATGATAGCAAAATACATGCCAAATTTAAAGAAAGTGAGTGGATTCGAATATAGTCATGGGGTCAGGTCTTGCTTTTTGCCTTCACTCATACAAACGCAATTTATAC
>SOIV01000078.1 GCA_004377005.1 Candidatus Aminicenantota bacterium
ATAGAGATACTTGTGGGATTTGTGACCATTGGTCAGGATTGCAAACCCTGTTTTTTGATCCAGGTTACCTACCATAAAGGCCGTAAATCCAGGCACACTTCCGCTATGAGCAAAGTAGATATCGCCTTTTCGATGGGAGATCCACCAAGTCAGCCCGTATCCAGTTGACGCGTTCAGCCAGCCAGCACTAATCGGTCCATTGAACTGGTTGTACTGTCGTCTCATAATCTGTTTAAATGTATCTTCGCGTATAAGACGATGCTTTTTGAAAACTCCTCTATTAAGATTGGCAATCAACCAGTGGGCCTGATTTGTTACAGTTCCGTATACTATTCCAGCCGGCCAAACATTTGCCTTCAGACGAATAGTCGGCACAAGGCTTCCTGTCTTCTCGTCGATAACATAGGGAATAGCCAGTCTCTCTTCCATATCAGGCCTTGGCGCAAAGGCAGTATCCTTCATTTCTAAAGGATCAAAGATGTTTTCTTGGATATACTTCCTGTAGGGCACTTTTGAATATCTTTCTATTAGATAAGCAATCAGGGTGTAAGCCATGTTGGAATAAACGACTTTGGTCATAGGTTGATGCGTGAGCTTGAGAGATTTGCTCAAATAATCTTTTATCGAAGGAGGTACCGTCTCACCCCATACTGCATGAGGACCAAAATCTCCTGGAAGTCCAGAGACATGGGTTAGAAGATGCCGGAACGTGACGGGTTTTCTAGGATTCTCTCCCCGTATTTTAAAGTCGTCAAGATAGTGGTTAACCCGGTCATCGAGCCTGAACTTCCCCTCCTCCATCTGCTGGAGCAAGGCAAACATGGACATAGTCTTAAATGTGGAGCCAATGAGATAGACAGTGTTGGGAACTGCAGGAGTGTGGGCCCACAGATTGGAGTAACCGAAAGCGCCCGTCCAAATGATGCGATCTTCGTGGACAAGAGCAATAGTAGCTGAAGGAATCCTTCCTTCCAGCATCATTCGCTGGATCTCAGGTTCAAGTTTGGCGGTCAGGCGATCGATGTCAATGGACAAATCAGCTCTGCTTACGGCAGTAAATAAAACCAGGGCAATGACCAAAACCGCCAAGCATCTAGGAATACCCCTCAGTTTCACGCTAATGTCTTCCTTCTCCTTGCAGAGCTCTCAAATTGTGTTTGTAAACTTTGTATACTACGAGTCGTTCCTCGCTCTCTTTATTTTATTTCATCCCACAGGGCGAGGAGCTGACTAGTTTTATCGCTTCGCTCAGAACAAAATCTGCGATGACACTATCTTAGATTTTCACTAAGAATTGTCTCCACAGCTTATAAAACAAATAAAATGTTTGCTGTCAAGTAAAATGCTCAAAATGCCAAATAAAAATTAAAATGATTAAAAAAAAAGAGAAAAGCTGGCGACGAATTGCCAGCCTCCGTCTGTTTGCAGCCTTAATCTATTTGACCTTTTATCTCATTTCTGATAAAAATCTTGCCTGTGGTTCAGTGAATAAAGAAAAGGAAAATTTACTTCGTCTTGTTGACGATTTCTCCCGGAAAAAAATAGCAGTCTGGGGAGATTTCATACTGGACGAATACATTTTTGGGAATACGCGACGCATCTCAAGGGAAGCTCCTGTTCTTATCCTCGACTACAAAAAAAAGGAATTTTCCCTCGGCGGAGCTGGAAATTCTGTCCTCAATCTCAAAGCTTTAGGCGCAGATCCTTATCCTATAGGTGTCGTGGGCTCGGATGACTCAGGGCAGAGAATCCTCCAAATTCTTAAAAAGAAAGGAGTCTCCACAGAATACATAATCAAAGAAAAAAAATATGAAACCCCGATCAAAACCAGAATTCTGGCTGGCGAAGAGACTGCAAAAAAACAGCAGATTTTAAGGATTGACCGAGAAGGAAAAGCCCCTGACAGCAATGAGTTAAAACAAAAACTTCAGAAAATCCTCAAAGATGCCCAAAAGAAAATAAGCGCCCTTCTCATTTCTGATTACAATTATTTTACTGTCAAAGAGGATCTTTTTAACCATGTCCTTCCCAGCTTTAAGAAAAAAAATATCCCTGTAACCCTTGATTCCCGCTTCCGGCTCCTGAATTTCAAAGGCATCACTGTCTCAACTCCAAACGAACCCGAGGTTGAGGGAGCCCTCCAGATCGAGATAAATGACGATAACCAACTCCTGAAACAAGCTGGAAGGCTCCTTTTAAGAAAGACACAGTCTTCAGCCCTGCTTATAACAAGAGGTTCCAAAGGAATGGTTCTTTTCGAAGAGAAGAAAGCTCCTTTCTCCATCTCCATCTGTGGCACGACCGACATCGTTGACGTCACAGGAGCCGGAGATACAGTCATAAGTGTTTTCACTCTGGCCTTAGCCTGCGGCTCAACTTTCAGAGAAGCTGCTATGCTTGCCAACTATGCCGGCGATATTGTTGTCATGAAAAAAGGCACTGCCACGTTAAGTGCTCAAGAACTCAAGGAGAATATCGTTTCTTAAAATTGAAAAAACTATACACACTTTCTCAGTTAACAAAAATTATCCAAGAGCATAAAAAAAGGGGACAAAAAGTTGTTCTGGCTAACGGCTGCTTTGATTTAATACACATTGGCCATATAAGGTATTTGAAAGAATCCAAGAAAAAAGGAGATATCCTGGTTTTGGCTCTGAACAGCGACTCCTCAATTCGCAAGCTTAAAGGAGAAGGAAGACCCATCCTTAACCAAGAAGAAAGAGCGGACATAGCTTCCTCTTTTTACTTTATCGATTACATCACGTTTTTTGACGAGCCGAATGTGGAAAAAGTCCTTCTTGCGCTCAAACCCGATATCCATGCTAAAGGCTCGGATTATACAGAAGAAACAGTCCCTGAAAAGGAGACAGTCAAAGGATACGGCGGAACGATTGCCATAACAGGAGGGCCAAAAATAAAATCCACTTCGCAACTTATTAAAGAGATTGCCTCTAAAATAAAAGACGGAGAGTAAACCCTGAATTTGCGCCATGGACAATTTCCTTATTATCCGGCTCAGCTCGCTGGGAGATAT
Source organism: Candidatus Aminicenantota bacterium (assembly GCA_004377005.1). Taxonomy (GTDB): domain Bacteria; phylum Acidobacteriota; class Aminicenantia; order Aminicenantales; family Aminicenantaceae; genus SOIV01. Next base: position 3,035 of record SOIV01000078.1, read on the forward strand.
CATCCATACTCTTCCCGCTTTCTCTGCCTTAAGAAAAAGCTTCCCTGAAGCGAAAATATCCTGGGTTGTAGAGGATAAAGGACGCGAAATTCTCGAATTTGTCCCCGGAATCGATAAGATTATCGTTTCTCACACTGAGGGATGGCGTCTGAATAGAAGAAAATTTTGGACAGAAATTTCCCGCCTCAAAAGAGAACTTAAAGACGAGAACCAGATCGCCCTTGACTTTCAAGGATTGGCAAAATCCGGATTTATTGCTTTCATCTCTGGCTCTAAAAAAAGAATCGGCTTCCATCGGAAAAACCTGAGAGAACCTCTGGCCTCTCTTTTTTACACAGAAAAGCTCGAGGAGATACCTGAAACCATCCATGTCATAAGCAAAAACCTGAAGCTTTTGACCAGGGTAGGAATACAAGAGGAACAATATGAATTCCCTCTGGTTTTGCCCGCAGAAATATCGGAAGCAGTCAAAGCAAAACTTCGAAAAACAGGCTATGATGAGCAGAAAAAGCTCGTTCTTTTTAATGTAGGCGCTGCCTGGGAAACAAAAAGATGGTTCCCTGAAAAATGGATAGAGCTAATCGAGATCATGAAAACAAAAGAATTTTTTTCTCTCCTTTTATGGGGAAACGAAGAGGAAAAAGCTCTGGCTTCCCAAGTTCACAAAAAGACTCAAGTCCCTCTGGCGCCTTTCCTTTCTCTGAAGGAAGTTATGGCTCTGATTAAAGAATCTTCTCTACTCGTAAGCGGAGACACATTTGCTCTCCAGGTCGCCTGTGCTTTCTCCCGACCCGTTGTCGGCATATTCGGTCCCTCAAATCCCCGGAGAAACGGACCTTTTAGCCCTCATGATAAAGTGGCTTTTCATGAAATGGAATGTAGTAATTGTTATAAAAGGAAATGTCCTACTATCGAATGTCTTAAAAAAATAACTCCGCAGGAAGTTGCTGCCTTAAGCCATCAATTATTGAAAGAGAATGCCTAAATTCAATTTAGAGAAAATAGTATACAGATGGAGAGTAAGGGCTGCTTCTATCGGTCTTATTCTGGCAATTATTTTTGCAAGGCCCGATCTCACTTCGTTTTTGACCGGTTTGGGTGTTTGCTTTTTGGGGCTTCTGATAAGAACTTGGTCTGCCGGTCATCTCAGGAAGGAAAAGGAACTGGCAATTTCCGGGCCTTACCAATACACCAGAAATCCTCTTTATTTGGGAAA